>NZ_JAUBTF010000011.1:33039-145116 GCF_036702355.1 Microcoleus sp. D3_18_C4 | reverse complement strand
ACTCGATCGAATAAGCTTTCATTTTTTCTGCTGATGTACTGAATGTAGTGTACCACATTTACATGGAATTTGCTGTATATACTTTTCACTTGTGGGAGCGAGCTTTTCACACCTCAGAAAAGTTATCAAAAACTCTGGCTATATTACTTCCCCTAAAAAAGAATCTTCACCAGAACAATGCGTGTCGGTTCATCACGATAAATTAAAAGCTATGGCTTACTTATATCGTTTCCGGTAGCATCAGGATGATGCCGAGGACAGGGCACTGCCGTGTCCTGACTGTGGGTAATATTAATTCTGCTGCTACCGGAGTTGATATTACTACTATAAATAACCATATCCTCCGCCCCCCGGAGTCTCAATGACAAACACATCCCCCGGCTGCATTTCCACACTCGCCGTACTCCCCAAATCCTCAACTTTTCCATCAACGGTTTCAACATAATTCCGTCCAACTTTCCCCGCTTCACCCCCATTCAAACCGCAAGGAGAAATCACACGCCGGCCCGATAAAATACCAGCAGTCATCGCATCCCGAAACCGCACCCTGCGTACCACTCCATTACCGCCACGATGATATCCATTCCCGCCGCTATTAGCCCGAATTGCAAAACTTTCCAACAACACCGGGAACCGCCATTCTAATACTTCAGGATCAGTTAAACGCGAATTAGTCATGTGGGTTTGAACCGCATCCGTACCATCAAAACTTGCACCCGCACCCGCACCGCCGCAAATAGTTTCATAATATTGATAGCGCTGATTTCCAAAGGTAAAATTATTCATAGTTCCCTGAGAAGCAGCCATCACTCCCAAAGCGCAATACAAAGCATCGGTAATATTCTGCGAAGTTTCCACATTACCTGCAACCACCGCCGCTGGATAGCGAGGATTCAGCATACAGCCTTCGGGATTGATGATTTCGAGAGGTTTCAAACAGCCCGCATTTAGAGGAATATCGTCATCTACCAACGTGCGGAAAACATACAAAACAGCAGCTTTGCACACGGCTGCGGGAGCATTAAAATTGTTGGATTGTTGAGCAGAAGTGCCTGTAAAATCTATTTTTGCACTGCGCGCAGATTTGTCAATTGTAATCGCTACCTTAATTTGTCCGCCACTATCCATCGGATAAGTAAACTCGCCATCTTGCAAAACATCAATTACCCGCCGCACTGACTCCTCAGCATTGTCTTGCACAAAGCCCATATAAGCTTGCACAGTCTCTAATCCATAATGTTCTACCATCTTGAGAAGTTCTTCTGCGCCGCGCTTGTTAGCAGCAATTTGTGCTTGCAAATCGGCTATGTTTTGAGCGGAATTGCGAACAAAAAAATTCCCCGCTGTCAGAAGTTCTAGTAATTCTTTTTCTCGAAAATTGCCCTCGCTTACTAACAATAAATTGTCAAGCAATACACCTTCTTCAGTTACTGTTGTACTGTTAGGAGGCATGGAACCGGGAGTAATGCCGCCGATGTCAGCGTGGTGTCCCCGCGAGGCAACATAAAACAAAGGAAGGGAGGAATCACCATCAAATACTGGAGTAATAACGGTGATATCTGGTAAATGCGTGCCGCCGTTGTAGGGATTGTTAGAAACATAAACATCGCCCGGTTGAATCGCATTGCCTTGTGCTAAAATTAAAGCTTCAACGCTTTCGCTCATCGAACCCAGATGTACGGGAATGTGCGGCGCGTTGGCAACTAATTGCCCGTTTTTGTCGAAAATTGCACAGGAAAAGTCGAGACGTTCTTTGATGTTGACTGAGGAACTTGTGTTTTGCAATGTGACGCCCATTTGTTCCGCGATCGCCCGAAACAAATTATTAAAAATTTCCAGCAAAACCGGATCGGATTTAACCGCAGATAAACCCGAATGAACGCGGATATTATCTGCCTCTATCTGCGTGCATCGGCGGTTCAAAATTAAATCATTATTTTCGGTGATTTCCCCTTCCCAGCCCGGTTCTATGATATTAGTTCCCGTAGCTTCAACAATCATAGCAGGGCCGCTAATGCAGTCGTGCGATCGCAAATCCTCTCTCTGATAAACAGGCGTTTCCCGCCACCCACCAGCAACATAGGTTTGCACGGTTGAAATTGGTTGCACGGGCAAGATGCGCGTCCCACCAGAGGGGGAAATTGTGGATGCTTCCGGCACATCCATTCTTTCTACAACTTCCACCGAAACCGCTTCCACAATCAGCGGTTTTTCTGACATAATAAAACTGTAACGCTGTCGGTGGGCTGCTTCAAATTCCGCCTGCATCGCCTCAATATTGTCAGCAAAATTAACCGCCAAAACCGAGTCACTTCCCTGATATTTTAAGCGCAACTTGCTAACAACTAAAACCTCTGACTCATTCTCTGTGTTCTCTGCGCCTGTGCGGTTCAATTCCCTCTTTCCCTCAGCCTCCAATTCGGTTAAAATCTCATGCAAATTAGGTAATAATTCTGCATTTAATTGTTGCTCGATCGCCCTTTCGCGAATAGCCCGCACATCAGCCAAACCCATACCGTAAGCCGACAACACACCCGCATAAGGGTGAATAAATACCCGTTTCATCCCCAAAGCATCGGCGATCGCACAAGCGTGTTGGCCGCCCGCACCGCCGAAACAGCACAATGTATACTCCGAAACATCGTAACCGCGCTGAAGCGAGATTTTTTTGACAGCATTCGCCATCTTTTCCACAGCGATCGCCAAAAAACCCTCCGCCACCTCTTCGGCCGTCCTCTCGCCCCCAATTTCCCCCGCTAACTGCCCAAATTTTTGGTTTACTACGTCAGGGGCGATCGGCAAATCTCCATTCAATCCAAATACTTTCGGGAAAAAATCCGGTTGAATTTTCCCCAACATCACATTGCAATCAGTCACCGTCAAGGGGCCGCCTTTGCGATAGCAAGCGGGCCCGGGATTGGCCCCTGCAGACTCCGGCCCGACGCGGTAGCGAGCCCCGTCAAAAAAGACAATTGAACCGCCGCCGGCTGCTACAGTGTGAATTGCCATCACGGGCGATCGCAATCTCACCCCAGCAATTTCCGTCTCAAATTCGCGTTCGTATTCGCCGTTAAAATGGGCAACATCTGTCGAAGTTCCGCCCATATCAAAGGTAATAATTTTATCAAAACCTGCCTTTTTGCTCGTTTGAACTGCACCGACAATTCCCCCAGCAGGCCCGGATAAAATACTGTTTTTTCCTTGAAATTGTGCCGCGTCCACTAAGCCGCCATTCGATTGCATAAACATTAATTTGGGGAATTGGGCATTGGGCATTGGGCATTGGGCATTGGGCATTAATAATCCCTCGTTCCCGGAATCTGCCTCGATTAACTGACTGGTTACTTGTTCGACATAACGCCGTAAAATCGGAGATAAATAAGCATCGACAACCGCAGTATCACCCCGCGAAACTAATTTCATCAGCGGGCTGACTTCGTGAGATACTGAAATTTGAGTAAAGCCAATTTCTTTCGCTATTTTAGCAACTTGTTTTTCGTGTTCCGAGTAGCGGTAGCCGTGCATGAATACGATCGCACAACTACGAATTCCCTCATCGTATGCTTGCTGCAAAGACGGGATAAACTCGGGATTGACAGCAGTTAACTCCTCACCTTGAGCGCTGTAGCGTTCCGCAACTTCAATAACTCGATCGTACAGCATCTGGGGCAACACAATGTGGCGGGCGAAAATATTCGGGCGGTTTTGATAGCCAATTCTCAGCGCATCGCCGAAACCTTTAGTAATTAACAGAATTGTGCGATCGCCCTTTCGTTCCAGCAAAGCATTTGTCGCCACCGTCGTCCCCATTTTAATCGCTTCAATTTCGGCGGCGGGTATAGCTGCGTCGGCGGGAATTCTCAAAATATCGCGAATTCCTTGAACTGCGGCGTCGGTGTAGCGTTCTGGGTTTTCCGACAGCAGCTTGTGAATGACTAATTTACCGTCGGGGCTGTTGGCGACAATATCGGTAAAAGTGCCACCGCGATCGATCCAGAATTGCCAGCGAGTGCGATCGGGATAAGTAGGATTCATATCTCTTTTTTGGGAATTTTTTGCTTGATTAATTTACAAGTATTCAACAAACTTCTGTTCGAGTCAATTCATAAAACTCATAACTTCGGGTCATAAAATTCATAATTTCTGGCAGCTCAAACTAGCACGCGCTCGCTCATGTTAATTATAGATGTCGAATGCCCTTGACTAACCCCTGACAAACACCAGCCAGAAAATCCAAATCCAAAGTCTCAATCTTATCGCTTTCTCGATGATAATGCGGATTTCGCATATTAGCAGTATCAGTCACCATAATAGCCGGATAACCATTATCCCAAAAAGGAACATGATCGCTGCGGCGAGTATCCGGCACAATTAAACCTCGATTCGGCACCGGCAGCCACTCGCAGGGCTGACCAGATTTGCGAATTTTGCCACTCAAATTAATTAAATCGGGAACCGTCCGCAAAGTGCCAATTAAAGCAATAAAATTGCCACTATTTGGATAAAAATATTTCAAGCCAGCGGGATAACTTTGAGAATTAGGATTATGGTTGCAATAACCCAACATTTCTAAAGAAATCATTAACCGGATTGACTCTTGCTGTTGCTTGTATTTAGCTGCATGATGACTGCTTCCCAAATAACCGTATTCTTCCATATCGAATGCGACTAATTGCACTGGATATTTGAGCGGTCCAGATGCGATATCCCTTGCGAGTTCCAGCAAAACAGCAACACCAGTAGCATTATCATCGGCCCCAGGTGATCCGGGTGCAGTATCGTAATGAGCACCAATTATGATCGGCGGCAACCGCTTCTTAATCTGCTTTTCAATACCCAGATTGTCTTGCTTCCCCCCTTTAGCAAGGGGTGATTCTTCTTGCTTCCCCCCCGAAGCAAAGGGTGATTCTTCTTGCTTCCCCCCCTTACCAAGGGGGGGACTGAGGGGGGGTAAATCCAAGATAAAATTGTGATGAATTCGGCCGCGCACGGAAAAGTCGTCAATTTCTACAGTCCCCCACTGTGCCAACTGTTCGCGGATGTATTGCTGGGCATAAAAATGCCCTTCGGATGCGAGGTATGGATTGCGATCGCGTACAATTTGAATCAGATGGCTGTGCAAGCGTTCTTTGAGATTCATGCGATCGGAGATACAATGAGTACAGTAAGATTATATTGGATTGAATTATGATTGGAGAAGTCAGAATCGAAAATTATAAGTCCATTCAAAAGCTGAAGCTAGAATTAGGACGAGTAACTGTATTGATCGGTGAAAATGGCTGCGGCAAGAGTAATATCCTAGAGGCGATTGCCCTGGCTTCTGCGGCTGCTAATGATAAACTTGATAACGAGTTCTTAGCTGCACGGGGCATTCGAGTTACAGAACCTCGATTTATGCGATCGGCTTTTGAAATGGAAAATTTGGTTAAAGATATCAAAATTGATATCCGAGAAAATGAGGGAGAAAACTTTACTTATATTTTACAAAATGATAACTCCCCCTATTCAAAGTGGGCAGATAAAAACTTATATGAGCGGCATTTTTTGGCAAAAGATTTTGACAAGTCTATGGAAACACAAAATCTTCTATCTACAAAGCCAAAAAACCAACATGAGGAAATAAGTCTAGAACTCTTAATAAAAAGCCTAAAAAAAGATGCATTACAAAACCCAAAAATACAAAAACTTTTGTTGGGGTTAGAATCAATAAACAGAATGCTTTCCCCGGCTAATTTAATTAATTTCACAATTTACTCTCCCGAAAACCAAGCCTTACGAACTTTTGAAAAAGAAGGACAAATTCAACCATTAGGCATTAATGGTGAAGGCTTGTTTAAACTTATAAAGTTTTTGAACTCAGAAACAAACCAAGATAAACTCAATCAAATTAAAGGAAAGTTGCGATTGATAGATTGGTTTAGAGATTTTGAAGTGCCTGAAGATTTATCACCCCTGCAAAGTTCTCTCCAAATTAAAGATAAATATTTAGATACAGATTTAACTTACTTCGACCAAAAAAGCTCTAATGAAGGCTTTTTATTTTTACTCTTTTACTTTGCCTTGTTCATTAGCGATCTCACGCCTAAATTTTTTGCAATTGATAACATTGACGCTTCTCTCAACCCCAGATTGTGTCGCAGATTAATGCAAGAATTAGTTGAATTAGCCAAAAAATACGACAAACAAGTTATCTTTACAACCCACAATCCGGCAGTTTTGGACGGTTTGGATTTAGAGGATGACGAACAGCGACTGCTTGTGATTTCTCGCAACCAATTAGGTTATACTAAAGCCAGACGCATTCTGGGCCCCAAACCTCTAGAGGGCCAAGAACCAGTAGAATTATCAGAGGCATTTTTGAGAGGCTATATCGGCGGACTTCCTAAGAATTTTTAATATGATTAGTTTTGGATTGATTGCAGAGGGACTGACTGACCAAATTGTAATAGAAGATATTTTAGCTGGATATTTTAATAGTGCATATATAGAGGTGACACCTCTTCAGCCAAAAAGAGATAAATCCAAAACCGGCGGCTGGACTCTAGTATTTGATTATTGTAGGTCAAAAAAATTTCAAGAAGCATTTCAATTTATTGACTATATCATTATTCAGATAGATATGGATGTTTCAGAAGATTATGGTGTAGCCAAACAAGATGAAAACGGTGAGTTTACTCCCCAGCAGTTAATTGCAAAAGTTATTGAAAAGTTTAGAAGTGCGATCGGCGATAATTTTTACAGCAGATATCAACAACAAATTATATTTGCCATCTCCGTACATTCTATTGAGTGTTGGTTGCTGCCCCTGTATTATACAGACAAGAAGAAACAAGCTAAAGTTAAGAACTGCCTCGATACTTTAAACCTGCAACTTGCGAAAAAACATAAGTTTACGATCGACGCTAATGCTAAAAATCCTGAATATTATCGAGTAATTTCAGAACAATATCGCAAGCATAAAGTTTTGATTAAGCATTACGCAGAAAATCCCACTTTAAAAACTTTTATAGAAGAGATTCAAAGCAGAGACATTAAGATTGGTGATGAAGAGGATTGGTAAGGAAGCAGGTTGTTATGTCATATAATAGAAAGATAGTTATCGGAGATTACCATGCAAGCATACAAACTTAGAGGTAAAATCGATGCAACTGGTCACTTGGTAGTTGTGGAACCCGTGAATATGCCACCGGGAGATGTAGAAATCATCGTCTTGCAGCTACCTGATACGGTTAAACAAGCCAGCGCGTCAGAAAATGCGATCGCACCTGAAGCACCTCAAAAAAAGTTTAAAACTAACGTGAAGGCATTTCAAGGTTTATTCGATCGAGATGCTGTACCCGAACCGCTGGATTTTGACGATCCAGACAAACAAGCAAAATGGGAATATTTAAAAGAGAAACATAACTTGTGAAAATCCTGATAGACACCAATATAATAGTAGATGTTGCTCTCGATCGAGAACCTTTCTTTTCTGAGAGCGATCGCATTTTAACTTTTGTTGAAGAAGCACAAATTCAAGGCTATATTTCAGCCTCAACTTTTAGCTACCTTTACTATATTATCCGCAGAGACAGAGGCCGCGATTGGACGCTGGATTTTTTGCGGCAGTTAGCCACATTTTGTCAAGTAGCAACAGTAGATAACTCTGTTATTTCAATGGCATTAACTTGCAACTTCAAGGATTTTGAAGATGCGATTCAGTACAGCACTGCTGTAATCAATCGAATTGATGCCATTGTCACCCGCAACCCGCGAGATTTTCCGGTTACTACTCCTAGGATTGTAACTCCAAATCAGTTAGTTCAAAAATTAACCAATTCTCCCTAAATTTCTCAAAGCGCTAAACTTCTGATTCCAATTCGCTAACCCGCAACTGCACGGGTAATTCTACAGAATTCAACTCAGACGACTCTAACAATCCTGTTGCTTCAACTTCTGCACTCGCTTCACCCTGCCGCACTTTTCGCAATTTCTCACCCAAAGTATCCCGCTGATTAATTAAATAAATACTCACCAAAGTCAGCCCAACTCCCATCGATTGCAGCGGATTGAGCACTTCGCCCAAGAACAAATTGCCGAACAGCAAAGCAAAAACAGGCGTAAGAAAGGTAAGAGAACTTAAACTTGTTAAACTGCCACTCGAAGCAAAATAAAAGAATAAACCGTAGGCGATCGCACTTCCGAACACAGTAGAATAACCTAACGCCATCCAGCCCGAAAAATCGATATTCACAAACTGTTCAGACTCAGTTGCAGCCGAAATTGCCAACAGTGGCAAACCGCCCAAAATCATGTGCCAACCAGTCGCCACCACCGGATCAACATACCGGCAAACCCAGCGCACCAAAACCGTACCCACAGCCATCGACAAAGCCGCCAACAGCATCAACCATTCTCCACCCTGAAACAACTGTTCGATACCCCCAGAAACCTGCCTGTTTTCAGGATGAAAAAGCCCCAAAATCCAGCCATCCGGCAACCCAATTAAACTGATGCCGACTACGCCAATCACTAATCCCAACCAGCCCCAAAAACCAATTTTTTCTTGAAACAACCACAAACACAAAATCGCCACAGCTAGCGGTTGAGAATCAATCATCACCGAACCCAAGCCCGCACCGGTTCTCGCCAAACCTTCGGCTAAAAAGCCTTGAAACAAAGTAGCGTCAACCAAAGCAAACAGCGAAATCCACAGCCAAGCTTTCCAACCCTGCGGCTGCGGTTTTCCCATGAATGCCGCCGCCAGCAGCACCAAGACGCCCGCAGGTACTAAACGCACGAATGCCACAAACAGTGGCGTTGTGTGCGGCATCACCCCCTTCATGGCTACCATCGCGGTTCCCCACAGGAAAAACGGCGCAATTAGCAACAGCGGGGCAAAAGGCAGTTTAGAATCGGTAAGTTTTAGCTGCATGGGGAGGGCTCCAGATAATTGATGAGATTGATTCTCGTGGGGATGATGTAGTTTTGTTAAGCAATTTTTACAATTATATATTGGTGTTGGGTTAAGTGCGATCGCACAAATCTCGGCCATCTGGAACAGGCAAGATGCCCGTTCCACAAAATCAAGGTGGAACAGGCATCTTGCCTGTTCCTAAATGGCACAACATCTACCCCGATGAATAAGGCACACTATAAGAAGTTAGCTACAAAAATCCGTAACATTGCCTGTACACTGCCCATGATTTGGCCATTCAAGCCTCGCTACCGCAAACAAATCGCCCGTATCGAAATCACCGGCGCCATTGCCGGAGAAACCCGTAAACGAGTCCTAGAAGCTCTCAAAACCGTTGAAGAACGCAAATTTCCCGCCTTGCTGCTGCGGATAGACAGCCCCGGCGGCACTGTCGGCGATTCCCAGGAAATTTACAGCGCACTCAAGCGTTTGCGCGAAAAAGTCAAAATTGTCGCCAGTTTCGGCAATATTTCAGCTTCTGGCGGAGTTTACATCGGCATGGGAGCCGAGCATATCGTTGCCAATCCCGGTACAATTACTGGCAGCATTGGTGTGATTATCCGGGGCAACAATCTAGAACGGCTGTTAGAAAAAGTAGGCGTTTCTTTTCAGGTGATTAAATCGGGGCCGTATAAAGATATCTTGGCATTCGATCGAGAATTGACAGATCCTGAACAGCAAATTCTGCAAGACTTGATCGACACCAGCTACCAGCAATTCGTGGGAACCGTTGCTGAAGCCCGGAAATTGACCGTTGAAAACGTGAAAAGTTTTGCCGATGGTCGGGTTTTTACCGGTCAGCAAGCCTTAGAATTGGGTTTGGTCGATCGACTGGGAACAGAAGAGGACGCTCGCCGCCTTGCCGCCGAACTCGCAGGCCTCGACCCGGAAAAAACCGAGTCTTGCACGCTAGAAAAACAAAAACCTTTCCTAAATCGTGTCTTGGGGAGTAGTCTGGATATATCCGGGCTTTCAGCTTACAATAATTTGCTCGAATTCGAGCTTTCTACTAGCGGTTTGCCGCTGTGGATGTATCGCCCGTGATTAAATAGTCAGTTGGCAGTTGGCAGTAGTCAGTTGACAGTGGTAATTGGTAATTAGTAATGGGTAATTGTAACTAGCAACTGACAACTAGCAACTGACAACTGACTAATGACTAATGACTAATAACAAAAATATGGAGGAAATTTGCGTGGAGTGGCAAGTGCGGGGGATTCGTGGGGCAACTACTGCTAGCGAGAATTCGGTGGCAGCAATTCGAGAAGCGGTGAGAGAATTGTTAGATGAATTAGAAGCAAAAAATGATATAAATCCAGAATTAATTATTAGTGCTACGTTTTCTGCTACTCGCGATTTAGATGCTGTGTTTCCGGCCGCGATCGCCCGCGAACGTCCTCACTGGTGTAATGTTCCTTTGTTGGACGTACAGCAAATGCACGTTGAGGGTGCTTTGGAACGCTGCATTCGGTTTTTAATTCACGTCAATTGGCCGGCACATACTGAAATTTATCATCCTTATTTGCGGGGAGCTCAAAATTTGCGCCCCGATAGGAATTTAGCGGTGGCGGTGGCTGGGGAAAAATAGACTTGGCGATTGTTCGATGGATCGCCCGCACAACTCAGCAAGGGCGATCAACCAATTTCTCTTTCAAGGGGTTGAAAAGTTGCAGGTTAAATCAAGATGTTTTATGAATAGAGCAAAATTACGATCTCGAATCTCGCTCGATCCCAATATCGGATCTGGTAAACCTTGTATTCAGGGACATCCAAATTGGAGATTTAATGTATGCCATCCGTCGATCGCACTCAGGCTGTTCCTGTCTGTCGCCCCCTTGGCGCATGGGAGAAAATCTTCTGGCTCCACGATCGAGCTCATCCCTTACATTTCGCTCTCACTGCACAAATCAGAGGAAGATTCAGTGTTCCTCAACTTCAACAAGCACTTACCCTCGCACAGCAACGGCATCCATTACTCCGAGTTCGCATTGCTGTTGATGAAGCAGAGCAACCTTGGTTTGTTGAAGACTCTGCCTGCATACCACTGCTAGTAGTTGCGCGACAATCTGAACAACATTGGCAGCGAGAAGTTGAGCGAGAAATCGCAACGGCTTTTGACTGGTCGCAAGCTCCGTTAGTGCGTGTCGTCTTAGTTCACTCAAGCAATGGTGCAGAATTATCAGAATTAATTGTAACGTGCCATCACTCGATCGCAGATGGAATCTCTGTTACTTACTTAATTCGGGATATTTTGCAGGCGATCGCCACACCCACTGCCTTCGGACAGTCTTTATCTGTTCCTCCGGCGCGAGAGGACTTGGTTCCAGTCCAAGCTCCTGAAACAATTTCTTTGTTAAAGCCAATGCCTAAATTTAGAAGGATGAGCGGTTCCTTCAAAGTTGTGCAACCTGCGAGGCAAAATAACCGTCTATATGTCAGTTCCGGTTCGCTTTCACCCGAAACAACACAGTCCCTAATGTCTCGCTGTCGGCAAGAGCAAACAAGCGTTCATGCTGCGATTTGTGGCGCTTTTCTCTTAGCAATCCGCCACCAAAATCATTCAGAACAGTCGCAAAACCTCACCTGTACATCATCGATTAATCTGAGACCCTACTTGACATCTGTAAATCAGGAAGATGTCAGTTTATGTGCAGTCGCTGAACGTACATTCCACCTCTTAAGGTCTGATACCAATTTATGGGATCTTGCCCGTTCTGTTAAGCACCAACTCAATCAAAGTATGGCATCAGACAAGCTCTTTGAAAGAATTTTTCAAGGTCAGGAATGGATGTCTACCAATCCCAGTCCTGATGTCGTTCTACAAATATTTAAAGACCAATGGGACTACGATGTATGCATTAGCAATCTCACACGATTGATGATTCAGCAACAGTTTGGAGAGGTTGAACTTCAGGCGATCTATGGACCTGTTGTAACGACAGGGGTAGAAAACGAGCGCTTCGTGGGCGTGGCGACTTTGGGAGAGCGGCTATTTTTCACGCTCGTGTGTTCCGAATTGGTGATGTTGCGATCGCAGTCGAAAACACTTCATGAGGAAGCAATACATCTACTGAGTTGCGCGATCAAGTAGATTCCACGTTTATGAAGTACACCCCGGATCGATCGATGTTTGAGCTTAACTTGACACTAATGGGGACGGTGCCATGTCCCTAAGAATGGTATAGTAAGTATTAAAAAAACCCGGCTTCTCAAAGAAACCGGGTTTTTTGTCAATCAGACGCTTTCTTGTGATGCAGCCTAATCCCTAAAAAAATGTCATATATAAAACTCCAAAAGTCCTTTTTCCCTTCCAATATTCCCAAAGTTTGAGGAGAACCCTTTTCATCCAACAGCGGCTTCACAGCCTCATAAGCAGGCTTGTAATTGTACCAAGGAATAGAAGGCCACAAGTGATGAATCAGATGATAATTCTGCCCCAAAATCAAGATATTTAGAATAGGACTAGGATATACTCTGGCATTTTTCCAGCGATCGCGCTCGTGAAACGGACGGTGCGGCAAATAATCAAAAAATAACCCCAAGGCCAACCCCACCACCAAAGCCGGAGAAAACCAAAAATTCAGGACGTAATCTAAATGGCCGTATTGAATCGAGATATACACGATCGCGATCACAAACAAACGGCTGAGAAACCATTCCAATAATTCGTATTTCCGCCACAGTTTGCGCTTAAAAAAGAAAATCTCGTGGTAAAAAAACCTCGCAGCAATCAACCACAAAGGCCCGCCCGTAGAAACATAATGGTCTGGATCGTTATCTGGGTCATTGACATGGGCGTGATGCTGCATATGTACCCGTGTAAACACCGGAAAAGCAAAACCCAACATCAGCGCGCTACCGTGTCCCAAAATAGCATTAACTGTGCGATCGCGATGGGCCGCATTATGAGACGCATCGTGAATCACAGTTCCAGCCATGTGCAAAGCCAACACGTTCAATAAAAAACAGCACCATTGGGGCCATTCCCAATACCAGAAACCCAAGTAAGAAATCACGATAATCGCTACTGCACTCAAAAACAGCAGCAGTGTCGGATTAAAGTCACCGGGAGGACTCAGAAACTCTTTCGGCACTGTCAGCGGCCGTCCTGCCTCCGACATCTTTGTTAAGACTCCTTAATATTTCACTCTTGCGTAGTATAAGATACAAGCCAGACAATAGTAAAGTTTTATGAAAGAACAGAGTTCGATCGCCAGACACAAACGTCTGCACAAGCAAAAAAGTATTGCTGTTGTACAAGGATACCAGTGCTAGAGTAGCCACAAGAGCTCAGCAGACCAAATAAAATAAATGGGTATGTCTGTATTTATGTCAAGCCAGAGAGCGGAAAAATTTGCAAAAAAGAGCGCTCCCCAAGAAAAGATTACCGATCGGTAAAAAGTCAGATATTCTATATATTGTTCAATACCTACTTTTTTGACGACTATCAAAATTTTTAAGAGTTGAGACTAGCGTCATTGCTTGTAGTGCAAAGATGAAACGTTAGCCGAAATTTAAACAAGAAATCCACCTGCCTCCCCAGAACACCGCTGATGCAATTGCCAAAAGCCCTACGCCGGACTAAAATCGTCGCCACCATTGGCCCAGCAACTTCGGACCCACAAGTGCTGCGCCAGCTCATAGAAGCAGGTGCCACAACTTTGCGACTCAACTTTTCCCACGGAACAGAAGAAGACCACCAGCGCAGCATTCGCTTAATCCGGCAAACATCCTTTGAACTCAACCAGCCGGTTGCCATCCTCCAAGACCTCCAAGGCCCGAAAATTCGTTTAGGGCGCTTTGAGACAGGCTCTATAGTTGTCAAAAACGGCGATCCTTTCATTCTCACCAGTCGCCAAGTTCCAGGTACCGAGCTCATTTCTTCCGTCACCTACGACCCCCTAGCAGACGAAGTTCCAGAGGGCTCAGTGATTCTGCTTGACGACGGCAAAGTCGAAATGCTGGTCGAAAAAGTAGACCGCGCGGCGCGGGAATTGTACTGCCGCGTCGTAGTCGGCGGGCCGCTTTCCAACAACAAAGGCGTGAATTTTCCGGGAGTTTACCTGTCAATTAAAGCGCTGACTGATAAAGACCGCAAAGATTTAATGTTCGGCCTCGACCAAGGTGTCGATTGGGTGGCCCTGAGCTTTGTGCGGAATCCCCAAGATGTGCTCGAAATTAAAGAGCTCATTGCCAGTGCGGGCAAGCAGGTACCGGTGATTGCCAAGATCGAAAAGCACGAGGCGATCGAACAAATGGAGGAAATTCTCACCCTTTGCAACGGCGTGATGGTCGCCCGCGGCGATTTGGGAGTGGAACTACCCGCCGAAGACGTGCCGATTTTGCAAAAGCGGCTGATTGCTACCTCCAACCGCCTGGGTATTCCGGTAATTACCGCTACCCAGATGCTCGACAGCATGGTCAACAATCCCCGTCCCACCCGCGCCGAGATTTCCGACGTGGCAAACGCGATTCTGGACGGAACTGATGCGGTGATGCTGTCAAATGAAACTGCTGTCGGCAAGTTCCCCGTCGAAGCGGTGGCGACGATGGCAAGAATTGCGGTGCGGATGGAGAGAGAAGGAATTAAGCGGAATATTAGGAATGTAGAAGATATTGGTCGATCGATCCCCAACGGTATCAGCCAAGCAGTCAGCCAAATCTCCGAACAATTGAACGCGGCGGCCATCATGACGCTGACCAAAACCGGCGCCACAGCGCGCAATGTCTCGAAGTTCCGACCGAAAACTCCGATTTTGGCAGTTACTCCTCACGTAGACGTAGCCCGACAACTGCAATTAGTATGGGGAGTAAAACCCTTGCTGGTGCTGGATTTGCCCTCCACCGGCCAGACATTTCACTCTGCCATGACAGTCGCCCAGGAAAAAGAGTTAGTGTGCGACGGAGATTTAGTTGTGATGACCGCCGGTACTCTGCAAGGGGTTGCCGGATCGACGGATTTGATCAAAGTTGAAGTAGTGACAGCAGTTTTAGGCAAAGGCACCGGTGTCGGTTTGGGATCGGTGAGTGGCTTGGCCAGGGTTGCTCGCACTGCTGCGGATGTAGGCAATTTCCACCCTGGAGAAATTTTGGTAGTGGAACACACAAGCGTCGCTTTTGTGGAGATGATTCGGAAAGCCGCAGGTGTGGTGACGGAGGAGGACAGTTTGACTTCTCACGCCGCGATTATCGGTTTGCGCTTGGGCGTGCCGGTGATGGTGGGCGTAAAGAATGCCACGCGCGTAATTCGGGACGGAACTATGCTGACGCTGGATATGCAGCGGGGTTTAGTTTATTCCGGGGCCAGAGGCGGCTCAACTGACACGGAAGTGACCGTTTAACTGTTTGTGAGCTAAGGGTTGTGGAGTTTTGAATTAAATTCTACAACTCCTTGCTTTTTTGGCTTAGGTTGTGCTATAATTCAAAATTGTCTGTGCCGATGTAGCTCAGGGGTAGAGTATTCGATTCGTAATCGAACGGTCGTGGGTTCAAATCCCACCATCGGCTTTGAGTTTCAGCGATTTTTTTGTCTATGACTTGTCTATGATTGTTGCAAATCTGTAGCAAAACGCAGTTTAACTGCTCAAAAATGCTCTCGGCAAAGTAGCCGAGAGCATTTTTATTTGCCCTAAATCCTTGTGTGGTGGATATGGTGAATTTTTTAAATTCATATCGTTTCCGGTTGCATCGGTATTGTTCAAATGTCCAAACAGTCAGTTGTCATATCAATTCCGGTTGTATTGGAATGATGAAACCGCAGAGGACACAGAGGATACAGAGAAAGGGAAGAGAGAGATGAATAATTCCGAGGCCAACGGATTTGATATCATATCGTTTCCGGTTGCATTGGAATAATAAAATCGAGTCAACATTTAACACTCAACAATTCAGTTTTTCGACCTCTCCTTCAACAGTCAACAGTCAACAGTCAACAGTCAACAGTCAACAGTCAACAGTCAACAGGAGTGCAACCGGAATTGATATGACATCGTATTAGTTCGGGGGCCGGGGGAGGCGAAAACTCAGGGGACTGAGGATTTGATTGAGAGTTCGCAGTTGTTCAGCAGTACCCAAACAAATCAGCGTATCTCCTCCTTCGATCGCAGTTTCTCCAGTAGGCCCGACAATCAAAGTCCCGCCAGCGCGCCGCACCGCTAAAACCAAGGCCCCTGATTGCGATCGCAACTTGGCATTTCTCAAAGTTTCCCCAACGTAGACACAACTATTGGGATCGACCAAAAATTCTTCCATGTAAAAAGAACTCTCGGTGCCCGTCAAAACACCATCTAAAAAATCCATAACTTGAGGCCGCAAAGCCGCCGCCGCCATGCGTTTTCCCCCGGTAATGTAGGGGGATACAACGGCATCGGCGCCACCGCGCTGCAACTTCTTTACCGCCTCTTCTGTGGTGGCGCGGGCGATCGCCCGTACCTTCGGATTCAGAGTTTTCGCTGACATGACAGTGTATAAATTCTCGGCATCCGAAGGCAAAGCTGCTACTATGCAAATTGCGCGATCGATCCCCACACTCAGCAAAATTTCGTCTAAAGTTGCGTCTCCTTGGACAGCAGTGTACCCCAGCGTCAAAGCTGCCTCAACCGACTGCACCGCCGAATCTATAACCACAAAAGAGATGTTTTCGGCCTGAAATTCCAAGGCAATTTGGCGGCCAGTGCGCCCAAAACCGCAGAGAATGTAATGCCCGATCAAAGAATCTACCAATCGTCGCTGCTGCCTAATTCTTGCTCCTTCTTGAAAATATCCTTCAATCAGCGCTTCTGTAAAGCGGTTGACGATGAAACCAATCACAATCACGCCCATCAAAATCAGGCATATGGTAAACATTCGCCCGCGTTGACCGAGGGGCTGAAGTTCACCGTAGCCCACAGTTGCTAGGGTAAATACTGTCATGTAAGCGGCATCGAGCAAAGACCATTTTTCCACCAGGCAATACCAGAGAGTACCCGTGCAGAAAATGCCACCAAGGGCGATGACTCCGTTTCTTAAGTCTTTTTGCAGGCGCTGGTACTTTTGTTCTAGAGTTGAATACACCGATCGGGTTGACCTATTACCTATTAGCTGCTACCAATTTTAACGATATCAGCCCTAGACGCAGGGGCGGTCAATCGATTTTAGATTTTAGATTTTAGATTTTAGATTTTAGATTTACCCCACGGATAAATGCGGGGGCTTGAGGATTTTCGATTGTTGATTTTGGATTGATTCCACGGATAAATCACGTGGTGGGTACCATCAAGCAATTCTTGGTCAAAAAGCTAGTTTTTGCCCAAATACTTTGCTGCAAAACTCAAGATTTTGAATCTTAACCAGGTTTTTTTTGCGTGAGTTCCGACTGAGTTTCAATCCCGTCGCAGAGGTGGCGATTGTTTGGATTTGCGATCGGATTTTTCTGCAAATAATTGCGGACTCCATTACAACCCTGCTGCAATAAATCGTCAAGATTAAAATTCCACAGCATCACCGTACCGTCAGCACTAGCACTAGCGATCGCTTTGCCGTCTGGACTAAAACTCGCACTCCACACAGCATCCTTGTTACCTTTTAAAGTTTTGAGCAATGTACCGTCAATGTTCCACAGCCTCACCATTTTGTCTGTGCTTGCAGATAGCAACATTTGACTGTCGGGACTAAAGCTGATATTTGTCACTCCACTTGTATGCTTTAAAATACTTAGCGGTGTGCCGTCTTTGCTCCAAATTCTCGCAGTTCCCCCAGCACTTGCAGTCGCCAGCATTGCTCCGTCTGGACTGAAAGTAACACTCATTATTTTATCACTTCCAATCTGTAAAGTTCGGAGCAATTTGATATCAGTGCTTGCTTCAATTGACTGCTGTTTTTGCAACTTTTCCACAATCTTTCTCAAACTCCAAAGTTTAACAGTGCCATCAGTGCCAGACGCAGCAATTATCTGACCGTCTGGGCTAAAACTGGCGCTAGTTATCCCACCTCGCTCCACTTTTAAACTTGACAACTTTTCCCCGTTTATTTTCCAGACTTTAACTGTTCCATCGGTACTTGCTGAAGCAATAATTTTACCATCTGGACTCAAAGAAACGCTGGTTATTAGACCGCTGTGTCCTTTTAAATCATTAATTAATTTGCCATCTCTTTGCCAAATTTTCACAGTTTTGTCGTCGCTTGCTGAGACAATTATCTGACCACTAGCATTGAAAATTACCCTTCTAATTTTATCAGTATGCCCTGTCAATGTTGCTTGCAAAGTTCCATTAGTTTGCCAAAGCTTGATATAATTATCATCGGTAGCAGTCACAATTGTTTGACTGTCGGGACTGAAACTCACGAAAGCGAGGGTACTGGCTTGAGTCTGCAAGCGGCGGCGTTCCCGAAAGTTGTAAACTGCCTGTTCGAGGGCGATCGCCACTCGCATCTGAATATCTGAACTCACTCCGAGCGATCGTTTCATTTCTGTAACAGCTCGAATGCTTTCTAGCAAAGCTTCTTCTTTCTTATCCGCAGCAAATAGGGTTTCTGATAGCAAACTGAGAGTGAGTATTTTGTTGTTTCTTTCTTCGATTGACGGTTTAACCCAAAAAGTTACTATCAGGATTGATATTAATATGACTGCGGCTCCTGTAACTGTTTGCACTCTCAGTTGTTGCTCGCGCCAAAGTTTAACTGCAATCGCTTTTTTCTGCTTTTGTGCTTCGCTTAGTTCCTCTAGTAACTTTTTTTCGCGGCGCAGTTGTTCCATTTCAGCTTGAGTTTGTTTTTCGCGATCGCGCAATTTGGCAAATTCAGCTTCTTGACTCGCACCTAAAAATTGATAATCTTGGGTGCTCAAGCTTTTATTTGCCGCCCACTGTCGGGCATCTTCCAGTGCTTGACCGCGCAACAAGCGAGATTCGTCTTGACAATTTGTAGCTATCCATGCTGTTAGGGATTCAGCATAGGGGCGCAAGTCGCCGAGTGCTTTTTCTATCCAGTTATGGCTGAATATAGCTGCGTAAATGCGGTTGGATACGGTTAATTTGCCGGCTCGTTTTACTACTAATCCGCTCAGCCGCAATTCTGTTTGTTCGGGAGTATCATCCGCCCAGATTCCCCCTACCAGGGCGGGCACGGGGGCAGCGCCCCTACAATCGGGGGGTTCTGAAAGTGGCAATATTTTTTGGTATAGTCCTAATAACCTACTGGCGCGGTGCGGACTTCTGAGAAGGCGATCGCGAATTGTTTTGATGTGTACCGGTTCATCGGATGATTCCCAATTATCAATAATATGAGATTGCACTATCTCGCTAATTAATATTTTTTTTGTAGGGATAATTTCAGTTTTGCTTTCATCCGTTGAATCTGATATAATAGAAGCCGACGCTAAGCTTTTTAAATGGTATAAAATCAGCTTGCAAAGCTTTTGAGTCAGAAATGGCTGCCCTCCAGTCCAGTCCAAAATCTCTTTTAAAACCTCTTGAGGATTGTCTACTTTTCCCTCAAATCCCTTGGCTAAAGGCAGAGCTTCTTGTAATTTAAAACCGTGCAATTCAATAGGTAAACCGATATTAAAGGGCGTGCGAGTTGCATCGCTAATTAAATCCGATGGGGTAGCTACTCCCAGCAAAGCAAATGTAATGCGCTGGTATTCTGAATTGTGAGCGCGTTTATTGTAGCAACATCTAATTAATGCAAAAAAATCGTCTAGCGGTTCTTGGAAACTCAGAACGCTATCAATTTCATCAATAAAAATGACCAGGTTTTGAGAAATTTTGACCAGCAGCAATTCTTCAATTAACTCTCCTAAGCGCTGCACCGGCGACATCAACTCTCTCTCCCGCCACCAAGCCATAAACTCGACTGGGTTAAACAGGTTGAAGCTGCACAATAGCTTGTAAGCGACGCCGCCGTACCACTTATCTAGAGAGACTTGCTGGTTGCCAATGTCCGAAAGGTCGATCGTAGCACAGGCAATGCCATCAGCCGAGAGTTTTTGTACAGTTCGCACCAGCAAACTAGATTTGCCCATTTGTCGGGAATTGAGCACGTAACAAAACTCTCCGGCTTTGAGGGCTTGATAAAGTTCTGAGTCAGCTTGTCGCACTACATAAGTAGGTGCATTTTGCGGGAGACTGCCGCCGATTTGATATTGGTAATCGACTGTCATGATCTAGCCCCTAGTCATAAGTTTGTCTCAGTTCTGTGGTGCCTGTAGCACAAGCAATTTTACCATTTTGATAAGTTGGTTCTGGTGGTTTAATTGTACCAGCAGAATCAGCTCCGCACAATATAGATGTGGTCGTTTTTTTATTTTTAGAAGCATTTGACTCACCTTTGGGAGCAGGAATTACAAAAACTCCACCGACACAGCTTTTAAGATTTTTATGCTTTGAGACTCCATAATTAAATGTTGCTTTTTTTGTTGTATGGTGGGAATATTTGTAATTTTCTGTGTCGGTTTTAATAATGCGAATTTTTAAAGCCTTAACAGAAGTGCTAAAAACACTTTTTTCGGCAAAATACGCTTGCTGACGTTTGTTAATTAAGCTAATATAATCTCTGGGTTCCCATTGCTTGTTGTTCCTAAGCTTAACCTGAAAGGATGGCACAGCTACCGAAGCTAATACTCCAATCACCACTAAACATCCACCAACATTCGATGCAAGGCTAGCTGATTTAGAATTTCGTTGACTCATTGTTTTGTACCCTCTCTGTTTGTTGTAAGAACTTTAGTTCGGTAAATCTCAAGTGAATGCCGATTTGATATTGGTAATCGACTGTCGTTATATTGCCTCTAGTCATAAGTTTGTCTCAGTTCTATAGTGCCTGTAGCACAAGCAATTTTACCATTTTCATAGGTGGGTTCTGGTGGTTTAATTGTACCAGCAGAATCAGCTCGGCACAATATAGATGTGGTTGTTATTGGATTTTTATAAGAATATGACTCAACTTTTGTAGCAGGAATTACAAAGACTCCCCCGACATAGCTTTTAAGGTCTTTTTGCTTTGATATCCCATAATTAAATGTTGCTTTTTTTGTATGGTGGGAATATTTGTAATTTTCTGTCTCGGTTTTAATAATGCGAATTTTTAAAGCCTTAACAGAAGTGCTAAAAACACTTTTTTCGGCAAAATACGCTTGCTGACGTTTGTTGATTAAGCTAATATAATCTTTGGGCTCCGATTGCTTGTTGATCCTAAGCTTAGCCTGAAAGGATGGCAGAGCTACCGAAGCTAATACTCCAATCAACATTAAAAACACTAAGTATCCACCAACATTCGATGCAAGGCTAGCTGAGTTAGAATTTTGTTGACTCATAGTTTTGTATCCTCCCTGTTTGTAGTAAAGACTTTAGTCCGGTAAATCTCAAGTGAAAGCCGATTTGATATTAGTAATCGACTGTCATTATATTGCGTAGAGTTAGATTATTTAGTCACTTGTCTTGTGCCTTGACCACAATCAATTTTACCCTTTTCATATGTGGGTTCCGCTGGTTTAATTGTACCGGGAGAATCAGCTTGGCAGAATATGGATATTGTTGTTATTCCATCTTTAGCAGCATTTGGCTCAACTTCTTTAACAGGAACTAGAAAGACACCGCCGACATAACTCTTAAGTTGTGGTTGCTTGGAGACTCCATAATTAAAAGCAGTTTGCTTTGTGACGCGAACTGAATACTTGTAATTTGTTGTCTCCGTTTTTATCCCAAGTCCCAAAGCATTAACGGAACGCGAAAAAACACTTTTTTCGGCAAAATCTGCTTGCTGAGCTTTGTTCATTGAGCTCACATACTGTTTTGCTTCCGACTGCTTGCTTCTATTGGTATTATTTAGATAAAATGGCAGAGCTATCCCATTCATTAGTCCAATACCGGCTATAAGTAATAAGCATCCGCAACCGCGACAAGCTGCATTGCTCAAACTTGATTCTTGATTGTTAGTCATGGTGTTGTCTCCTTAAATGGTATATACAATGCGAATTAAAGTCGGCGATGCAGAGCCTCTGGAACTGCGTTACCAGGCAGAGCCTGGTAACGAGGAAAACGATGGAATACTAATCTCTAAGCTCGCAGCTTTTGTACTTCTTTCCGGTCAATGGATGTGGGCTGAATCACTTTACTGCCGATCGCAAAATCGCGCAATTCCACTCTCGTAAACTTCACACCCCAAGGATCTGTCGTTGTATCCAACTCTTCCACTAAAGCATTATTAATCTCATGTCGAGCCGTGTAGAGTTCCTCAACAGATAATTTAGAAAGGTGAGTGCGAATTGAAAGAATCAGCATATTTAACATCGCTTCCTTGAGATTCTGCACTTTGTAGGAAGCTTTTTCTAAGTCAATGATTCGCCAGTACACAATAAAATCAACATTGATGGCCACCCGATCGCGCGTTGTGCATTCTTGCGGTGGCAAGTTTAAAATTTGCTCGCGCAGAGTTTGTTTATAGGCGACTGTTTCGACAAAGGGAATCAAAAATGTTATACCCGGTTCGAGCTTTTTTCGATCATACTTTCCGAAAATTTCAACTAATGCCTCATCTCCTTGACGGACAATTTTTACGCTGTTGGCTAAGGATACTCCGGTGATGGCAAACAATACCGTCAAAAAATACTGATACATAGTGAATCTCCTGGTAAATAGTTGACAGTTGACATTTGATAGTGATTTCTTAGTCTCTTAGAGGGACTTTGTTTGGCAAGAAGCGATTTCAATCGCCGAGTCATAAAAGAGCTAACTCAGATTTAGCTGTTGATATGAATTAATCTGTCAGGTACAACAATCAGCGTGTTTCCTTCGCGGCGCAAAACGTAAACTTTTTGTCTGGGTGCGATCGCCCCTTGGGAATCTTCGTTGCGAGCTTTCCAAGAAGCCCCTTCATAAATCACCATTCCGGTTTCTCCGGGGAAAATTTCGGAGATAGTTGTCGCTTCCGTTGCTTCGGGAATCACAAACTTTTTGCGAACAATAAAAATTGGTCGAATCCAGATGCTCAGCGCGAGGGCTATCCCCATCCAGTAGAAGATTTGCCAGTCAAAATCTTCATACATTATGTTCGCCCAACTAAACTGAAATGCTACAGCTCCTCTCCACAAAATAAAGGCTTCAATTAAAGCCGAAGCTCCCATCATTAGCAGGTAAAATCTGTATTTTTGGGGCTGAGTTTTGATAATTAATAGCTCCATCGCACTAAGCACAACTCCGATCAGCAACCAGAATAGGGGCGGGGTGAAGGCGAAACCTGGTTGATTAGTGGCTGACGCCAGCGACCAAATTAAGATAGAATACACAATGCTTTTACCTCGTTTTGATGGGATTCAACCTTGTTATTTCTAATCTAATCAGGTGGCTATTTGAGTTGGCGACTGAGTTATTGGAAAAATCATCGACTTTTCATCGACTTTTCATCGACTTTAGGTACGGTTGGCATTTATGATGGTTTCAGTGTTTTGATTGTGATAAGCAATGCCACGATCGCTAAGGGTGCGCGAAGAGTGCATTCGCGCAGTTAAATCCTGTCTCCTGAGAAATGGCTTCCCCAGTCAGAAAATTCTGGCTGAGGATTTAGGGATGGCCCAATCTACTGTCAGCCATTTTCTGAATGGCAAACCTGTGGATTATGCCAATTTCATCGAAATTTGTCGCGGATTGGGGCAGGAATGGCGCGATATAGCCGATTTTGAGGCGAATTCAGAGCCAGAGGAGGTACTGCTGGTGAGGGCCAAAGTGGCGATCGTCCGATCGACCTCACACAATACGCTTTCTCAGCAGTTACACCAAGCTTTGAGTGCGGGAGGCCACGAGGTCTTTTTTATTAACAACACCAGCGACTCAGGCTCATATTTAAAGCGTTGCGATTATTTGTTGTTGCTGATTTCCCAAGAATCGGCCGCGAGCGAAATGATATTGGAACAAGTGCAGCTAGCCAAAGAACTGCACAATTCAACTGCTCATAAACCCGCAATTTTACCGATTTTACTTGAATCAAATACACCGCTTTCTTTCGATTTACTGAGCTATTTAGCAGGAATTCAGCCCTGGCTGTGGCGCGGTGTTGGCGACTCATTTAAGTTATTATCACAAATTTTAACCATTATCAAAGAAGGTCGCACATCGTTAACTGCCGACCATGAATTAGCTGTAGAATGGACCGCAATTACTAGCACCAAACAGTCAATGATTCAACCCCTGCCAGCAGCGCCGCCAGAATTGCCGGGAGGACAAGTTGAAATAGCTTCTCGTTTTTATATCGATCGCCCTCCGATCGAATCCCGCTGTTACGAGACGATCGCCCAACCGGGAGCACTGATCCGCATAAAAGCACCCAGACAAATGGGCAAAACTTCCTTGATGGCGAGGATTTTGCATCACGCAGAACAGCAAGGTTCTCGCACGGTAGCGCTGAGTTTTCAGCTAGCCAATCGGAAAATCTTCGCTAATTCAGATACATTTTTGCAGTGGTTTTGTGCTAGCATCGGTCAAGAGTTAGGAATGCTGGAGCAGTTGCCCAAGTGTTGGGAATTAGCCGCTTTGATTGGCAGCAATCAGTGCTGCAAGGCTTATTTTGAACAGTATTTGCTTTCAGAATCCTCAAAACCTCTGACGTTAGGCTTGGATGAGAGCGATCGCCTGTTTGAATCACCGGAAATTGCCGACGATTTTTTTGGGTTATTGCGAGCTTTACACGAAGAAGCAAAACGGCGAGATATTTGGAAAAGATTGCGTTTGATTGTGGTACATTCGACCGAAGTTTATATCCCGCTGGATGTGAATAAATCGCCGTTTAATGTGGGGTTGCCCATTGATTTGCCTGAGTTTAATTCGCAGCAAGTGCAAGACTTAGCAGCGCGACACGGAATCAATTGGAGTGATACAGAAGTGGCAGAAATGATGGCGCTAGTGGGAGGAAATCCCTATTTAGTGCGACTAGGAATGTATCATCTTTCGCGTCAAGATGTGACTTTAGAGCGGTTAGTGAAAGAATCTGCAACTGAAGCGGGAATTTACAGCGATCATTTGCGGCGACATTTATGGAATTTAGAGAAATATTCGGAATTAATGGAGGCGATGAGAGAGGTTGTGAGTGTTTCCCAGCCAGTTAGATTGAGGTCAGAATTGGGGTTTAAGTTAAATAGTATGGGGTTGGTGAAATTGGATGGAAATCATTGCATTCCCAGATGTCGGTTGTATCAGGAGTATTTTGGCGATCGCCTAGGTTGATAGTCATAGGTTGTACAGTTTTCAAGAACGGGCAAGATGCCCGTTCCACAAAAACTCCATTTTCTTGTGGAACGGGCATCTTGCCCGTTGCTAAACAGGTGATTGAGAATGATGCCTGATATAAGTTAATACCAATTGCCTAAACGTTGTTACCTTTACTCACAAGTTGAAAAGGGTATGAGGCGGTAGCGGTCAAATCTCTATCAATGGAAGGGTGTATGCGGCTGATGGATTCGGTATCGTGAAATTAAGTAGCCATTATCCTCAGCAATCTGCAACGGTTGGCTGTTTTGGCAGGCAACACAATAATTAGAGTTAGCATAACTTGATTCCATGCAAAACACGATAGAGATACTTCCTTCTTCAGACTCGCGGAGTCTTTCCAAAAAGCAATCCGTACTCCCCAATTATGAAGCAGCCGATCGACAATTTGTCAATTTGCTAGAAGTCGAGGATTTAGACAAGACGGTGGCGGCAAAACCGTTACTTGTCAGCGATTTTGAAAGCGCGATCGCCTATGCAATTCAAGCAGCTTACCAACAGGAACCAGGCGATGAGGCCGCTCACCGCTTCTTGCAGCGCGTACTTTACCGCATCAACCGCCTCAACTTGTTTTGGTACGATGATTTGCGCCGCTACAACAATGAGCGATCGCACTATTTGCGTTCCGTGCGCGATCGCATTGAGGAACCTTGGCAGCAGTGGGAAATCGCCCAAATCGACGTTGCAGCGCTGCAAAAATTGCCGGATGTCAAGCAAGCCCTGCGCGATCGCGCGGCCGCCGATGTCGATCCTCCGCTAACTGAGCTCGATCGCTATTTGCGCGAACACATGACTGAAGAGGGATACAAACACCTGCTGGCGATCGCCTCCTTCGACGGTTTAGTGGAAGCCAGCCGTGTTTCTCGCATCATCGGCGGTGCCGGCAACGAAATTCAGTGCACCCTTACGCGAGTGCTGATCGAAGAATACGGCGGCGGTCGTCTCCCCCGCAAGCATTCGACCTTTTTTGCCCAAATGCTGGCTGAATTCGGGATGAGTACGGAACCCGAAGCGTACTTCGATTTAGTGCCTTGGCAAGTGCTCGCAAGCATTAATCACAACTTTCTGCTGACGGAACGCAAGCGCCATTTTCTGCGCTACAACGGTGGACTCACTTATTTTGAGGTCGCGGGGCCCGTGGCTTACCGCAATTATCTAGCCGCCGCCCAGCGTCTGGGCCTGTCGCAGGCTGCGATGGGTTATTGGGAACTGCACATCAAAGAAGATGAGCGTCACGGCCGCTGGATGTTGGATGAAGTGGCGATCCCGCTGGTTGATAGATACCCACAGGAGGCTTGGGAACTGGTGTTGGGGTACGATCAGGAGAAGTCGATCGGCGATCGGGCTGGGGCTGCTGTGGTGCGATCGATCCAAGCCACAGAACGGAATTAAGGGCTATCTAGGGTGCATAAGTCTTGGATGCACCCTAGATCTTGCACCTTTCTCAATAAGCCTTTGAGGAACAGGCAAGATGCCTGTTCCACAAAGAGTGTATTTCTTGTGGAACAGGCATCTTGCCTGTTGCTGACAATGGTGGAACACGCAAGATGCACCTGCCAGCGCTGTATTTCACAATGCTGTCATTAACTGAATGAGCTCGATAGACAAATCTCTTTGCGACTTTTGGTGCTTCTTAAACAAAACTCCAGCCAGCAGATAGATGTTTTCCGTATAAAAAGCCATTCCCTGTTCTCTGAGAGTGGCGATCGCGCTTTTCACTTTGGGTTCCGAACTATAATAGCCAAAAGTTAAAGGTGCAATTTCAAAATTCGCAACCGAGTAGCCTCGATCCAAGGCATAATCGATCAAACCCACAGGATTAGAATAGCTAGAAACCATCAGCAAAACTTCATCGCAGCCCAGAGATAAAAGTTTCTTAGCAATTGTCGAACCATCACTCCCGCCGTGCAACAGTGGCTGATAAATCTGATCATCCACCGCCGGCAGGTAAGGCGGATTTGATATGACACAATCCGCCGACTCGTATAAAGGCGAATCGAAAAAAGAGCAATTGTTGACGGTGTATTTTTCGCTCAGTTGATATTCCTTAATTTGTGAGTTAGCAATTTTCCAAGCTACATTATTTAGCTCAAACCCCTGTATTTTCCCATCAAAATCACTTCTCAGCAAAGACTTAATAACTGGACTTCCCTCTCCTGAACCAAACTCTACGATCAGTCGAGAATTGTCGCTGGCATTTAACACTAAACTTTCCAAGCAGTGCGCGTAAAAATCCGATTCTTCCGGGCAGTGGAATACCTGTTTCAGAGGATGGGATGAAGTGAGCATAAATTCTGTAACAAAGTTGACTATTTTAAAAGTATCGAATAAGTAATATCCCAGCCATCTGTCGCAAGAGCTATTTTATCAAACTCCTCTGCAATCTATCTCTTCCTGTTTGATCTCGTGCGAGCAAATAACTATTACTGCCGACAGATTATCAAATTAACTAGATTAATCCGATTGACAGATTGCAATTATAGCGATTGCTGGTGAGATAGTACCTAAGCAAATAATTGTAAGTTTTAATAGTGTCAGATATGAGCTTTTTTAATTATTCAGTTCCGCCTCTGCGCCGGAAACAGATTAACATTGAGGTTCAGGAGTTAGAAGGGCTTTGGCAGGTTCAGTTTCCCCTTGGGAAAGATCGATTTTATTCACAATTTTACACTTGTCTCGATCGAACTTGCTTGCTGTGGAGCTTGCTGTTAATAGCCATCTTCGGCACAGCACAATTTTTTTCGGTGAGTTGGATGCTGCAAGCTGGTTTGTGGTCAGCCCTCAGCCTCGTAGGTACAGCAGCAATGGTAAGCATGACATACTCTTGGGTCAAAATAGAACGCCTGATTTGGGTGCTTTACGGTTGGGTAATACTAATGTTATTAGGATTGTTGCTGACCGATTTAGCAATTTTTCTCAGTTGGGGAAAAGTGTTGGCGAATCTCTGTACCCTGTGGTTGGGCCTGAGCGGAATAGGGTATTTAGGGACTGGATTTGCAGTGCGATCGCGCGCGCTTTTAGCAGCAAGTTTATTTCACCTGTTGGGGATTTTAATTTTGCCTTACACTGGCGGTTGGTCTTTCCTATTTACGGGAACCGTAATGGTATTTAGCTTGCTCGTTTTAGCCGAACTGCAATGGGATATGCGCCAGCCTATTAACAGGCTGCATTAACTTCTATACCACCGCGATTCTAACAACTATCAACGTAAAGCATTAACCACAAGTGATGAGTACATTGCTCATGAATGATGATATCATGCCCGCTAGAATAACGTCACTGCAATTGGTTGGTAGTAAGGATTCTTTATTCTCATCAAAATTTGAGGAATGAAGCCCTCACTACACAACGGATAGGGGTTATGTTAGCGGACACGATATTACTGATTGCTGATAACTAATTGCCACCAGACTGTACAGATTTGCGGGTTTGGTTAGTATCGTCGCCCTTGTGATGCCACGTGCCACCTTCGCCTTTAACATATTCAGATTTTACACTGTTCCAAGCAACGCTAGTAGCACCATCTGCGCTCATTCCATCTTCGCTAGCGCTCTTAAAAGCAGCCTGAAAAATTTGTTTAGCTCCTTGGGGGAGTTCTTGTGCTTCTGAAGGTAAGGTGTCAAATTGTTGTTCTGGCATAATGACCTCTAATTATTAAACATAAATTTAATCTTATATACGAGAAGCAACTACTTTCCTCTCTCTAAAAGCAAGTTTTAAACCGGATTTTTCTCCTTCCCAAGACAGATGTAATATTAAATTTATTCTGAGCGACTAAGGGAATTGACTTGCCGTTGCTGGTTGGCCCGGATTTGGGTAATTTCTTTTCTGAAACAGTCATTAATCGGATTTCGGCTTTTTCACTTGCGAACTCAGAAAATACGTCAGTGCAGCGATTACTAAAGCGATCCCCGCTCCCAAGGGAAGGATGTTCGTCCCACCGCTCCACCGAACTACCTCCGAGAGAAACAATACACTCAACACTACTACAATCACGCTGGTGAGTTTGGTTTTCAGGTCGTCGATGGTGTGAATTTCCAGCCAGATGGGTACTTTGATGCGCTCATCAATAAACAACTCGTAAAGTCCGAGTGCAGTAATGTAAAATACTGTGGCGAGGAGAAACAAATCTACAACTTCGATGCAAGACAGAATCAGTTGTTTCGAGTTTTTGCTGGAAACCGGTACTGTAGCTGTGTAGCCGATGGTAATGACGGTTTCCAGGGCACCGTAGATCAAAAGCGTCACAGACGCTGTAAAAGAACCGAATACAGCGATTAACATTAGATAGCGACTTCTGGCAAGAATTCGATGCAGCATAGTTGATCTCCCCTTGGAAAATGTGTTAGAGAACAAGCGCTCTCTGGCATACCTTTTGCTTTACTATATCAGAGTTTGCCTGATCGCACTCACAAGCAATTCTCACGAGTGCGCCACCCCTGCTTAATTTAATGTCCCGCGGGCCCGACTCGGATAGCCCTCAGTTCGCCTTCCTGTTTAACGCAAGTCAAAGCCCAGTCAAAAGCCTTGCTGTTTCGGGGTTGTAGGTGTTCGGGCTACTCAGAGCGATCGGCGTTTTGAGATAATTTAGTTTCCTGAGAAAGTTTGAGCTGTATGCTACCAGGGGAAAAATTGTCAGCAGCAAGTTAAGGAAAAATAGCGATCAAAAAAATTTTAAACTAACTCATCTGGCGGAGTGCTACCCCAAAAGTGACGGTGACAAAATCCAGAATTTCTGCCTCAAAGTACCAGCAGCAGGGGAAAATTTATAGGAATATCAGCGCCCTTGTCTCAGAAAGCCGGTTGATGCGTATATGTCTCGTTACTCAACCCAAAATTTTTCAGATCAACCAGCTTTTTATCCCCCGTATACAAATTTTAATTTAGCTAGTCTGCCGCTCAATCAAATTTCATCCACCACCTGAAATAAAAAGCCATTTTGTCAAATATTCCTAAAGATGAATGGCGAACTTGAAGCATACGTAATAGCTTATAAACTGTTAACGTAGCGGTGTAATTAATCAGGAAAAAATCATCGAGGCAACGGGACTAAATTTGCTCCCTTACCTTCATTATCCCGCAGCAAAGGTTATAAAATTTGCACGTTACGCTGTCAAGTTAACCCTGCTGTTTTGGCATCACAAGCGATCGCAGCACTCTATGCAAAAGCAAGCATTACCATGAAATCTTCTAAATTGTTGAAAGTTGTTTTAGCAAGCGCTTGTACTTTAGGTTTAGCAACGGTTTCCTTAGCACTGCCTGCTTCAGCCCAGTCGGGCGGTGCTGGCGGCGGTGCTGGTGGCGGTGCTGGCGGCGGTGCCGGCACAGGCACAAGCGGTACAAGCGGTACAAGCGGTACCGGTACAACTGGCACGGGTATAAGCGGTACTGGCACAAGCGGTACAAGCGGTACTGGCACAAGTGGTACAAGCGGTACGACTGGCACGGATACAACCGGTACCAGCGGTACGAGTGGCATCGGTACAAGCGGTACAAGCGATACAACGGGTACGAGTGGCACCGGTACAAGCGGTACAACGGGTACGAGTGGCACCGGTACAAGCGGTACAACGGGTACGAGTGGCACCGGTACAAGCGGTACAAGCGGTACGAGTGGCACCGATACAAGCGGTACAAGCGGTACGAGTGGCACGGGTACAACGGGTACAAGCGGTACAACTGGTACGACCGGCACCGGCACAAGCGGTACAACCGATACCACTGGCACGGGTACAACGGGTACAACGGGTACAAGCGGTACAACTGGTACGACCGGCACCGGCACAAGCGGTACAACCGATACGACTGGCACGGGTACAACGGGTACAAGCGGTACAACCGGTACGACTGGCACGGGTACAAGCGGTACAACCGATACGACTGGCACTGGTACAACAGGTACAACCGATACGACTGGCACTGGTACAACAGGTACAACTGGTACGACATCGACGCCGGCTGATACTAATTCTGGAGTTTTGAGTGCTCGGCGCGATAGCCCCAACAATTTCGGGTGGCTGGGTGCCTTGGGCGCGTTTGGTTTGATCAACTTGTTTCGGAAAGGCAGTACGCCATCCCATCGCTAGTTTGGGGGGATTCCCTACGGGATAGCTTCGCTTCACGTACTTTTGAAAACAACTTAGAGGCATAGAAAGTCATGACTTCACTCAATCGCAAAAGTTTGTTCAAAAAATTGGTAACAGTTGCCGGAATTGCCGGCGTTAGTTCCTTGATAGCTGTGCCGGGATTCGCAGAATTAAACCGCCAGACTCACGGCTTCAACCAGTCGGGCGATCGAGTTTTTGAGCTTGCTGATAGCGACTTAAACGATCCTAATTCTCCGGGACCTTCTGTTACAGATCCTAACAACAACAATCCTGGCGGTTCTCCCAACACTCCAAATACCCCCACCAACAACACTCCCGGCCGTTCTCCCAACACTCCAAATACCCCCACCAACAACACTCCCGGCCGTTCTCCAAATAGCCCCATCAACAACACTCCCAGCCGTTCTCCCAACACTCCAACAGGTGGCGAAACTTCGCCTAATTCTCTCAGCAGCCAAGACAGAAACTTTGTCATGCAAGCAGGTCAAATTGGTATGCTGGAAGTGGAACTCGGCAGATTGGCAGTGCAGCGCGGTTCTAGTGCAGGTGTGAAACAATACGGGCAAGAAATGGTTGAGGAACACACCCAGGCTAATCAAGAACTGATGCAGGTAGCAATGCAAAAAGGCGTAAAACTGCCAACCGAAATGAGCAGCCAGAACACAGCTTTGATGGATCGACTTTCCGGACTATCCGGTACAAGTTTTGACACCGCTTACAAGCAGGCTATGATCGACAGCCACACTCAGGCTATTGCTTTGTTTCAGGCTCAATCTCAACAGGGACAAGATCCAGACTTGAAGGCTTGGGCCACCCAGAAGTTGCCGAACCTTCAGGCGCACTTGCAAATGGTTAACCAAATGTTGGCAGATACCAGCAAGCCCAAATAGGAGGTAGAGGAGGTAGAGTGCGATCGGCTTTTATGCGATCGGACTCTACCTTTTGTGTTCGGAGAGGGAACAGTAATAAATTATTTTAAACCCTATAATTTTTGAGAAAAATGGAAGATTTTCTCCGCAACTTGTTGGGCAACAATATTACAGCAACCTGGCTGTTATTAATCGTATGGTTTTGCTGGATTGCTTACATACCCGGTCGCCTGAAAAATTAAAAATTATCAATTAAAACTTCAAAATTAAGTACGTAGGCGCAAATAAACCTTACCGTGCAACCAACCTATTGGAGGGTGCCTCAAGCCTCAGATTTTCTACGATATTTCATGCCATATCTCATGACGCACCCTACAACAGAGTCTAAATTAATCATTTGTTAACAGATAGGCGTTCGATCGCCCGATCGCGAAAACAAGCAAGTGCGATCGGGCGATTTATTCAAACAACACCAAATTAGATCATTTCCGGTTACACTCCTTATGATGTTGACGGTTGACTGGTGACTGTTGACGCCGTGAACAGTGAACAGTCAACCGTCAACAGTCAACAGTGAACTCGAATTTACTATTCCGATGCTAACGGATTTGATATTAATTAGTCCTCAGTGTCCACAAAAACAGTCACAGCCGCCACAGCGATTAGCATTTCATCATTTTTATCATTCAGAGAGGCGATCGCCCTTCCTGGGACAATCATGCCTCCTTGCTCCACAATCAGAGTTTTGCTGCCAAAAGGCAGCACCGCCAACACCTCCTCGGCGCGCACTTGTTCCGGGTAAGGAACAGCCACCTTTACCTCAACAATCATCTGATTGGGGTCAGTCAAACCCGCCACTTCCCAGACCCCCAGCAAAGCATTATGGGCGATCGCATTTCGTACAGCCCTTGCACAGGCTACAGTCGGTTCCTGCCCGTGCTGGTCTATACCCATCCCCATTTCAATAATGAAACATTTACGTGCCATAGTTGCCCCTTGCTTGATTTTTGTTTGTAGTCTATCGCACTTTTTCCCAAAACAATTATCAACCAAACTGACCGCTCTTGATATTATTTTATAAATCGATATCACAACAAAAGAATAATACCAGTCTTAAACAACAATCCAACTGTAGGCGAGCTTCAAACCCTTATGAAATCAGTCCTTCTCAATCTCAAATCTCAAATGGTATAACTTATGGTAATATAACCAAATTCAGCTTTCCTCGCGGACTGCCCAACTCATCGCCAGCTTGAATCATGGATAGTTTTCTACCAATTGCCTACTTTCAAAACCAATTTCTCCCCTTTACCGACGCCAAAATTTCCATAGCAACCCACGCACTGCACTACGGAACCGGAGTTTTAGGCGGGTTGCGGGGAATTCCCGACCCCCAAAATGCCGATCGAATATTGCTATTTAGATTAGACCGTCACTGTCAAAGATTAAGTCAAAGTGCCAGCTTCCTCCACTGCGATTTACCCGCCAGCAAAATCCAACAAATAATTATTGATTTTGTCCAAAAAAACAAACCCACAAAATCATTTTATATCCGCCCTTTTATCTACACATCCAGTTTAGGAATTGCCCCCAGACTGCACAACGTAGACACAGACTTTTTTGTCTACGGATTAGAACTTTCCGACTATTTGCCCAAAGAAGGAGTCAACTGTAGAATTAGCTCTTGGTATCGCCAAGAAGACCGCAGTTTGCCCTTAAGAGGTAAAATTAGCGGCGCTTACATCACCTCAGCTTTAGCTAAAACAGAAGCAGTACAATCCGGCTTCGACGAAGCTATTATGATGAATACTCAGGGAAAAGTCAGCGAAGCTTCAGGAATGAACATATTTGTCGCCAGAAACGGTAAATTAGTTACTCCGGGTTTCGAGCAAGATATTCTCGAAGGAATTACCAGAGACAGCGTTATAACTATCGCCAGAGACTTAGGAATTGAAGTCATAGAAAGACCCGTTGATAGATCGGAACTGTTGATTGCAGACGAAATTTTTCTCTGCGGAACCGCAGCCAAAATTACGCCAATTAACAGAGTAGAAAACTATCAATTGCCCCCAAATCGACCCATCACCGAAAAGATTTTGGACAAACTAACCGGGATTATCGAAAATCGCGACAGCAATTATAAAGACTGGGTATTTCCGATTGATCTTAATTAACCGAAAATACCTGTGCTCGTAGAAGCGAGTTTACTCGTTACCAGGCTCTGCCTGGTAAAGCAGATCAGGAGGCTCTGCCTCCACATTTTATCTGTTCTAGGGCTGCCACGAAGTAGACGCATGAAAAACCCGGTTTCTGGGCCCCCGTGCGTAATTCCTATTTTACTTGTCACTCGTTACCAGGCTCTGCCTGGTAAAGCAGATCAGGAGGCTGTGCCTCCACATTTCATGGCAGCCTTTCGAGGCAGAGCCTCTGGATATCGGTTCCCCGGTAGAGCCTAAGAACCAGTTGTTGTGGAGCAGGCATCTTGCCGGCTTCCTGCTAGGAACTACCCGCACAAAACAGCCGCGTGATGCCGAATGTGATCTTCCATAAAAGTAGCTATAAAATAATAGCTATGATCGTAACCTTCCTGCATCCTTAAAGTTAGTGGCTGTCCCGCTTTTGCACAAGCCTCCGCGAACACTTCCGGCAACAACTGCCCGTCAGCCAGATACGAGTCAGCAGTGCCGCAGTCAATCAGAATCGGAGAGTTGTATTGCGCCTCAAGCACCAATTCGCTAGCATCCCAAGCCTTCCAGAGTTCTTTGTCGCCACCGAGGTAGTACCCGAATATTTTTTGTCCCCAAGGGCAGCGCATTGGCGCGGAAATAGGCGCAAAAGCGGAAACTGAAAGATAGCGAGAGCCATTTTTCAAAGCACAAATTAAAGCCCCGTGTCCGCCCATCGAATGACCGAAAATTCCCTGTTTTTCCGGTATCGCTGGAAAATTTTCGGCGATTAAATTCGGCAATTCATCAACGACATAACTGTACATTCGATAGTGAGCATTCCAAGGTGCGGCTGTCGCATCAACATAAAAACCCGCACCACTTCCTAAATCCCAATCGTCATCTTCGCCGGGGATGCCTGTATTGCGTGGACTGGTGTCGGGCGTAACCAGCATTAACCCGTATTTTGCCGCAAATTGTTGCGCCCCCGCTTTTGCCATAAAGTTCTCTTCTGTGCAGGTTAAGCCTGATAGAAAATACAAAACTGGTACGGGTTGAGATAAAGCTTGCGGCGGCTGGTAAACTGCAAATTTCATCTCGCTGTTGCAAGCGGAGGATTGATGGCTGTAAAAGCCGAGTTTGCCACCGAAACATTTCTGTTCTTTTTGCAGTTTAAGGGATTCTGATATCATGTTAATTCTATTTCATTTTTGAATTAGATTTTTTTTTACCGCAGAGGGCGCAGAGGAAGAGAGAAGAGAGAAAGATTTTTGTTCAAAATGTCAAAACTGTGCGAATTGATTCACCTTTGTGCATCAATTCAAAGGCTTCATTGATTTTGTCGATGGGCATTACCTGAGTTACCAGACTGTCAATATCAATTTTACCGTCCATGTACCAATCAACAATCTTAGGAACATCAGTTCTGCCTTTCGCGCCGCCAAAAGCCGTCCCTTTCCAAACCCTACCAGTTACTAGCTGAAACGGGCGGGTGCTAATTTCTTGACCGGCTCCCGCTACCCCAACAATTACGCTCACACCCCAACCTTTGTGGCAGCATTCTAAAGCTTGGCGCATCACATTAATGTTGCCGATACATTCAAAACTGTAATCAGCTCCACCTTTGGTTAAATCTACTAAATAAGGCACTAAATCGCCTTCCACTTCGCGAGGATTGACAAAGTGAGTCATGCCGAATTTTTCCGCCATCTCTCGCTTGTCGGGATTCAAGTCTACGCCGACAATCATGTTAGCTCCCACCATGCGAGCCGCTTGAATTACATTTAAGCCCACGCCGCCTAAACCGAAAACTACCACATTAGAACCAGGCTCTACTTTCGCAGTATTTATGACAGCGCCGATGCCAGTTGTTACGCCGCAGCCGATCAAACAAACTTTATCAAAAGGAGCGTCATCGCGAATTTTTGCTACTGCAATTTCCGGCAATACTGTATAATTAGCAAAGGTAGAAGTTCCCATGTAATGGTAAAGTTTCTGCCCGTCTATGGAAAACCTGCTGGTGCCGTCGGGCATCACTCCCTGGCCTTGAGTCACGCGAATTGCTTGACAGAGATTGGTTTTGCGGCTCAAACAATATTCGCAGTTGCGGCATTCGGGAATGTAGAGAGGAATTACCCGATCGCCCACTTTGACACTCGTTACTCCCGGCCCCACTTCTGCGACAATCCCGGCTCCCTCGTGGCCTAAAATAGCTGGAAACAAGCCTTCTGGATCGGCACCGGAAAGAGTATAAGCATCAGTGTGACAAACACCCGTGGCTTTAATTTCCACCAGCACCTCTCCAGCCCGCGGCCCATCTAGATCAACCGTTTCAATGCTCAAAGGTTGGCCGGCACTGCGAGCAACTGCTGCTTTTACTTTCATGCTTTCTCCCTGCGATCGATTTGTCAATTAGCCAGTCAATATGTATTGTATTACTTAATGTCAAAATTCAGCAAATCAATGACAAAATTAATTGTAATTACCGGAGTCAGTCGCGGTCTCGGTCTTGCCATGACCGAAAAGTTTATTGAATTGGGACATACAGTTGTGGGATGCGCCCGTTCTGCCGAAGCGGTGGAAAAACTCAACCAAAAATATAGTGCGCCGCACCATTTTACTTGTTTGGATGTCACCAACGACGATCGAGTAAAAGCTTGGGCCACAGAAATTATGACGGCGAAAAAGGAGCCGCCCGATTTGCTCATCAACAATGCAGCTTTAATCAACAATCCCGCGCCGCTTTGGTTAGTCAGCAGCGAAGAATTTTCCCAGCTAGTAGATGTTAATATTAAAGGTACAGCTAATGTAATTCGCCACTTTGTCCCGGCAATGATTGCTCGAAAAAATGGCATAATTGTCAACTTTAGTTCTGCTTGGGGAAGGTCAACTTCGCCGGAAGTCGCTCCCTATTGCGCTTCCAAGTGGGCAATAGAAGGACTTACCCGATCGCTCGCTCAAGAATTGCCCGCAGGTATGGCAGCAGTTCCTTTAAATCCGGGGATAATTCACACCGATATGCTGGACATTTGTTTCGGAGAAGATGCGGCAAATTACCCGTCAGTCAAAGCCTGGGTGCAAAAAGCAGTTCCTTTTTTACTAAAATTAAAACCTTCCGATAACGGAATGCCAATGACAGTTCCTGGATAATACAGCAACCCTGGCAGGATTTACGAACATCTCTCTTTTCTTCTCCTCTGCGCTCTCTGCGATCTCTGCGGTTCATTAAAAAAATCAAAAATGAAATAAAATTGCTATATTCCCAAATCACAACTCTTTCCCCAAATAGCCACTGTGAACTTGCCGCTAACCTCCCCCTCGCAAACCGAAACTCGCAAAGCAGACCACCTGCGGATTTGCCTCGAAGAAGACGTACAATTTCGCGAAACTACCAGCGGCCTAGAACGCTACCGTTTTGATCACTGCTGTTTGCCAGAACTCGATCGCACCGAAATCGATTTAACCTCCACATTTCTCGGCAAAAAATTAGCCGTTCCCCTGCTAATTTCCTCGATGACCGGTGGCACAGAATTAGCCCAGACAATCAATTATCGCCTCGCCGATGTTGCTCAAGAATACAAACTAGCAATGGGAGTCGGTTCCCAGCGAATCGTTGTAGAAAATCCTCAACTCGCTCCTACATTTGCTGTCCGTCGCCGCGCTCCCGATATTCTCCTGTTTGCCAATATCGGAGCCGTTCAATTAAACTACAATTACGGTTTGGAAGAGTGCCAAAAAATTATTGATATTCTAGAAGCAGACGCACTAATTTTGCACCTCAATCCGCTGCAAGAGTGCGTTCAAACCGAAGGCGATACTAACTTTAAAGGACTGCTAGATAAAATTGCCAAATTGTGCGATAAATTACCAGTACCAGTTATTGCTAAAGAAGTCGGCAACGGTATTTCAGGAAAAATGGCAAAGAAATTGCTCGCAGCCGGGGTAGGTGCGATCGACATTGCCGGAGCAGGAGGCACTTCATGGGCGAAAATAGAAGGAGAGCGAGCTAAAGATGGCAAGCAGCGCAGGTTAGGCGCAACCTTTGCCGACTGGGGAATACCAACAGCCGAGTGCATTGTCAGCACCCGCGCCGTAGCGCCGGATGTTCCTCTGATTGCCTCTGGAGGATTGCAGAATGGATTGGATGCAGCGAAGGCTCTCGCTCTTGGCGCGGATATTGCGGGACTGGCGCGGCCGTTTCTACAAGCTGCAGCGGAATCGGAATCAGCGGCAGCCCTCCTAGCTGAGGCTTTAATTGCAGAAATCGGCACCGTGATGTTCTGTACGGGCTGCCGTAATTTGGATGAGTTAAAACATTCTGGGGTTTTGGAAAGGTTAAGATAAAAGTGAGTCAGCACTCAAAAGTCATTAGTCAGCACTCAAAAGTCATTAGCTAATAACTACCACCGAGGATAATTGCTAAATCCTAGTTGCAGGAATTACCCATAATATCGTTTCCGCTGGCATCGGAAAAATATCATTCCGATTCCAGTGCGAGCGGGACGCTCGTCTCGGTATCATTCCACTCTCACCGGATATACTCTAACTAATGACTATTGACTATTGACTATTGACTAATAACTAATTACCAATTATCTAATGAAAGATTTCCTAAAATATACCTGTGCAAGTTTACTGGGAACCTTCCTAGGACTGCTGCTGCTGGGCAGCATCGGATTGGGGGGACTGGTACTGCTAATTGCTATGGCGGCATCGTCGTCTAAAGATTCAGGCCCGCAAGTTAAAGATAAGTCTGTATTGGTATTAGACCTTTCTTCAAATATCACCGACAGCAAACCGAGCCGTAGCACTGGCGCGGCGATTGAAGAAGTGCTTTCGGAAGATTCCGGCGATACAGTGACGCTGCGGACTGTTTTAGACACGATCGAATATGCGAAAAAAGACCCGAAAATCGTTGGCATTTATCTCGAAGGCAGCTCGGATTCGAGCAGCAGCGGGTTTGCCAATCTCAAAGAAGTTCGATCGGCCTTGCAGCGTTTCCGAGATGCCAAAAAACCCATTTTTGCTTACCAGATGGACTGGAATGAGCGAGATTATTACCTCGGTTCTGTTGCTAATACAATTGCCGTCAACCCTTACGGCGCTTTGGAAATCAACGGTTTTAGCAGTCAGGGAATGTTTTTCACGGGTGCTTTGGAAAAATACGGCGTGGGAGTGCAAGTGACTCGCGTCGGCAAATACAAGTCAGCCGTTGAGCCGTTTTTGCTCACAAAAATGAGTCCCGAAAATCGCCAGCAAACTCAAAAGTTGCTCGGAGATATGTGGGGAGAATACCTGAAAACTGTCGCTCCGAGCCGCAAAGTGACTGTTCCGCAACTGCAAGCGCTTGCAGATAAGGGCGGAACTTTGATGGCTGACGAAGCTCTCAAAAACAAGTTAGTTGATAAAGTTGTATACTTTGACGAAATATCGACCGAACTCAAAAAACTCACAGGAACCGATCGCGAAAACAAATCTTTCAAGCAAATTAGTTTGAAAAACTACGCAAGAGTTGCTGAGGATAAAAACTCAACTCGCGCTAACAAGAAAAACCAAATTGCTATACTTTACGCTGAAGGAGAGATTGTAGACGGCGAAGGGGGCCCGACTGAAGTAGGAGGCGATCGCATCGCTAAAGAAATGCGGAAAATCCGAGAAGATGACGACGTAAAAGCAGTGGTTTTGCGGGTCAACAGTCCTGGAGGCAGCGCGACGGCGGCCGAAGTCATTGGACGCGAAGTGATGCTGACGGGGAAAAAGAAACCTGTTATCGTTTCGATGGGCAATTTAGCAGCATCTGGTGGCTATTGGATTGCGATGGGTTCCAGCCGCATTTTTGCCGAACCCAGTACGATTACCGGTTCGATCGGCGTTTTTGGAATGTTGCTCAACGTCGAAAAGTTGGCTGCTAACAACGGCCTAACTTGGGACGTGGTGAAAACCGCCCGCTTTGCGGATACTAACACGGTTTCCCGTCCGAAAAATCCTCAAGAATTGGCGAATATTCAGAGGGTAGTCGATCGCATTTACGATCGATTTATTACTAAAGTCGCCGACTCCCGCAAACTGCCGAAAAACAAGGTACAAGAAATTGCTCAAGGCAGAGTGTGGTCTGGTACGGCTGCGAAACAGTTGGGTTTGGTCGATGAAATTGGCGGCCTTGAAGATGCTGTGAGAGAAGCTGCTAAGCAAGCTAAACTCGGCGACGATTGGAAGTTGGAAGAATATCCAAAACGCCGCACTTTGGAGGAGCGAATTTTGGAAAGAATTTCCGGCGTTCACGTGTTGCAACGAGCCGCCAAACTCGACCCGCTAACGGCGGAATTTAAGAAAATGCAAGATGACTTGGCTGTGATCAAGTCTATGAACGACCCGCAGGGGATTTATGTTCGCTTGCCTTTCAACTTGCGGATTGATTAATTAATTGATGATACCAAATCCGGGATTTTTACCTGTTTATTCTTCAGTCCCCCTCTGTTCGGACGAAAGTTTGGCTCTGGAACCGTTGTAAGCGCTGAGTCTGATAGGGGTTTTTAACCCGGATTTGGTAAAAGTAGGCTGACGCACCTACAAACAACTGAAAAACCCGGTTTCTTGAAGAAACCGGGTTTATGAATACCTTAAAAGTCGATCGACTGGGAATTGGCAATATTTGTTATGCAGCACGCTGAGTTAACAATCCCCAGATGAATAGTAAAACGATCGCGCCTACGACTGCAAAAGCTATGCTGGGTAAAGTCAATGCTCCGAAGGATGCTCCCCCGCTCGTCCCCAGTAAGACTTGACCTAGATAACCTCCCACTAGCGCGCCCAAAATTCCTAAACCTGTTGTTGCCAGAAAACCGCCGCCTTGACTTCCCGGATAAATGGCTTTGGCGATCGCACCGGCAATCAGTCCTAAAACGATCCAAGCAATAATTCCCATTTCTCTTTCTCCTGAATACTTAAACTTTTCTTGTGCCTTGTCTTATGTTCTTAGAATAACAACCCCTATCCCGCTCTTACCTCTACCGCAGGGATGAACCGGAAGTGGTAGGATTTCTCATTAATCGTCCGAGTTTGAGGCTTTTTAATATCTCAAAAGAGTTAACCCACTTTTTCGAGGGAAGAAAGGTACTTATGCTCAAAGCAAAAAGGAAATAGGAGAATTTTTTCTGGGACTTTTTGTGTTTTACTGGTAAAAAAATTACAATAATTTTGTGAAATGAGGAAAGTTTGCGCCCGATGGATCTGACTCTGTGCATGATTGTGAAGAATGAAGAGGCAACACTGTCGCGGACTTTGGACAGCGTTAAGGGTGTTGTTGACGAAATGGTTGTGGTGGATACGGGATCGGGCGATCGCACCCGTGAAATTGCCAGAGAATCCGGGGCGAGGGTTTATGACTTTGAATGGTGCGACGACTTCGCAGCGGCGCGCAATGAGTGCCTGAAGCACGCCCAGGGCGACTGGATTTTGGTGTTGGATGCCGATGAGGTTTTGGTACCGGAGATTGTGCCTCAAATTAAGCAGGCAATTGCGAGCGATCGGCTGCTGCTAATCAATCTCATCCGCCAAGAAATCGGTGCCTCTCAATCTCCCTATTCCCTAGTGTCGCGCTTGTTTCGCAATCGCCTCGATATCCGCTTTTCTCGCCCCTACCACGCAATGGTAGACGACAGCGTGGCTGAGATTTTGCAGAGGGAACCACAATGGAAAATAGTTTCTCTCCCCGATGTGGCGATTTGGCACTCTGGTTATCAAAAAGATGCGATCGCCGCAAAAAGTAAATTCCAAAAAGCTCAAGCAGCAATGGAACGCTATATCGCTTATTATCCAAACGATGCTTATGCTTGTAGCAAATTAGGCGCTTTGTATGTAGAAACCGGGCAAATCGGGCGGGGAATTAATTTATTAACCAAAGGCTTGACTGCCGAGGCAATTGATGATTCTATTGTTTACGAACTGAACTATCATTTGGGAATTGCTTATCGCCAGCAGCAGCAGTTTGCCAAAGCAAAAGAACATTATCAAGCTGCAATTAATACCAATGTGTTCCCGCCGCTCAAGTTGGGTGCTTACAATAATTTGGGCAATTTGTTCAAAGAGGAAGGAGATTTGAAATCTGCTGAAAAAGCTTACAAAGCAGCTTTAAAAATTGACCCCAATTTTGCAGCAGGTCACTACAATTTAGGACTGACGCTGAAGGCAGCCGGAAATTTAGCAGATGCGATCGCCTATTACAGACAAGCGATTAAAATCGATCCAGAACACGCGGAAGCTCATCAAAACTTGGCAGTAGCGCTGCTGAAAATTGGCAAAATGCCAGAGAGTTTAGCAGAATTCAAAAGAGCGATCGCCCTTCACGAACAGCGCCGCCCATTTGAAGCAGAACGCCTGCGCCGGGGACTGCAAGAAATGGGTTTACTTTAAACTTGCATATCTACTTTATCGTTACCCAATAATTCTTAGGGGCAATCCCCTATGGTTTCCCCTCGCTCCCCAAGGGTAGGCAAAGAAAGGCACTACCCTACAAATTCTGAAAATTACCAGCAAAATCAAGCAATTATCTCTACTTTGCCGCTATCCAAATCGTAGCGGCCCCCAACCACTTTAAGCTTGCCCGCTTTGACTGCTTTAGCTAAAATAGGCGAGGAGGATTGTAACTTATTTACATTCATTTTCACATTAGCTCTGACTGCGTTATCCCAGGCATCGCCTTTTTGACCTTTGGTCGAATCAACTGCTGGTTTAATCGCTGCCACCAAAGTGCTAATGTGACCCGGCACAGCTTTGCCATCTAAAGCTGCTTTGACAGCACCACAGCGTTCGTGACCCAGAATTACTAATAGGGGCACGCCTAATTCTAAGGTTGCATATTCTATATTTCCGAGCACCACATCGTCGAGAAAATTGCCAGCTACTCGGATATCAAATAAATCCCCCAATCCTTGGTCGAAAATAATTTCGGGAGCAACCCGCGAATCAGAACAAGCCAGGATGGTTGCAAACGGATGTTGACCCTTTGCTACTTCTACAACTCGCGATCGAGCTTGGTCGGGAAATGTCCGTTTTTGCTGAATGTAGCGTTGATTCCCCGCCATCAATTTCTTGAAAGCACCGTCGGGAGTAATGCCAGAGATTGCCTCTGCCTGTGCTGCTTCGGCTTGTAAAAACGCAGGTGCCAAGCTTGCCGCTAGCATCCCTGCACCAGCCCTCAACATTAAATTGCGTCGCGAAATCATGCTTCTACTTCCGCTTTCAGTCATTGCTTAAAACTCGGTTCAATTTTTTCTATTTTATACCATAATATCTACCACAAGCTCAGTCAGACTTCTTTGATTTTTCTGTACAAGGTGTTCCGGCACAATGTAACATTCAAAAAAGTGGCCCATTTTTATTTCATTCATATTTTATTTAGTAAAGTCAACTGCCGTCATCCTTCTACCGGCAGGGGATGCTAGAATATATCTAAAACGACAATTATTTACCAATGGCTCGAAATGTCCTACGTCGCCAGCATTCATATCTATCCGGTCAAGTCCCTTGACGGCATAGCAGTCAGTCAAGCCACTATTCTAGCCAGCGGAGCTCTAGAAGGCGATCGTTCTTTTGCAATCTGCGATGCAGCAGGAGAATTGGTTAACACTAAGCACAACAGCGGAGTCCGTTTTCTACGCTTATCCTTTGACATCAAAAAGAGAATTGCCGGTCTGAAAATTCAAGGCACTGAACAAGAAATATTTTTTCATGTAGATAGAGAACGCTTGGGAATAGAATCTTGGTTGAGCAACTACTTCGGTTTCCCCGTCAAGTTGATTGAAAACTTGCTGACTGGTTTTCCCGACAATCTCGCTGCACCAGGGCCAAGCATTATTAGTACCGAAACAATTGCCGAAGTTGCATCTTGGTTTCCGAGAGTTTGCGTTAACGAGATGCGCCAGCGCTTGCGAGCTAATATTGAAATAGGAGATGTCCCGGCTTTTTGGGAAGACCAACTTTTCTCACAATCCGATGAAATTGTTAGATTTAAAATAGGAACAGTAATATTTGAAGCTATTAATCCCGGTCAGCCATATCTCTTATCTACGCGAAATTATGCGGCGCAAGCAAGCGATATAAATTTTAAAAATATACTAGCAGCCAAGCAGAAGGAAATCATGCCTGACCTGGTAAAAAAAGGGCATTTCAATCACTTTAGTCGGCTGATAGTTAACACGCGACTCGCACCTCAACCAGCAGAAAAAATATTACACATAGGAGACGAAGTTCACATTATCAGCGTCAGCAACTCTCTATTGAATACCATTTCTGATTAGTTGTAGGTTACGAGTCTGATCAAGCCGGCGGCAACTCCAAAGAAAGTTGACCCAAAACACCAGTTCTAAAATCGTTTAACATCTGCCGCGCCGTTCGTTCGACATCTCCTTTATACTTGTCTTTTGCGACCTCGTGCAAATAATCTTCACCATTACTAGATGCTGGATCTAATTTATACCTGGATTTGAAACCAGATAGTGATATCAACGTGTCATCAGCCGCCTCCAGCCCTTGGAGCAAATCTACCATCGCTGCTGCTACTACCTGATTGTCGTAAGCTGCTTCGCCAATATCTTCGCAAATAGCTAATTTTATGGCATTTTCTTGATTGTTAATTCGGGTTGGGATCACTCCAGGCGCGTCTAATAATTCAATTTCGTCAGAAATGCGAATCCATCGGAGCGATTTAGTTACTCCAGCTCTGCGGGCACTGTCCACCACTCTCCGCCCTAACAGCCGATTAATTAGAGCAGATTTTCCCACATTGGGAAAGCCCATCACCACTGCACGGACTGGACGGGGCAGCATACCTCGATCGAACCTTCTTTTATTTAGCTGCACCCCAGCATCCTGCACGGCATCCGCCACAGCGTCTACTCCTTGACCGTGCTCGGCATTGGTAAAATACGCCGTTTCCCCCTGGGCCTCAAACCATGTTTCCCACGCCTCGCGCGATCGAGGTGTAATCATATCCATGCGGTTGATGACCAAGACTCGCGGCTTGCCGCCCACCCAACTCGGCATTTGGGGGTGATAAGTAGCCAATGGAATGCGGGCATCTCGGACTTCTAGCACCACATCTACCCGCTTTAACTGTTCTTTTAATGCCCGTTCAGCTTTGGCAATGTGACCGGGATACCAGTGAATTTTCATTAGTTATTAGTTATTAGTTATTAGTCAGCAGTCATTAGTCAGCAGTCATTAGTCAGCAGCCATTAGTCGCTGTGTCAGGGCGGGTTTAAGCATACCCTGGATTTACATATATAGATACAGGTGAACCCGCCCCTCAAGAATCTACGTTTATTTAGTCGGACATGATACAACACGTGACTAATGACTAATGACTAATAACTAATAACTAAGGCACAATCAAAACTGCACAAGGAGACAGATTGATCACCCGATTGGTAACGCTGTCAGACGCCCCATCATCGGTTAAACCCATCCCCCGACAGCCCATCACAATCAAATCGGCCCCAATTTCGTCAGCCACATCGCAAATCGTGAAAGCAGGTTTGCCTTCCCGTTCGATGATTTCAGCTTCAATTCCCTGCTGGGAAAACATCGATTGGGCCTCAGAAAGAAGTTTAGCGACTGCTTCGGGGGAAGTCATCACCTCTCGCGCGGGGGCGTCGGCCTCCTCGGCTGGGGGTTCGACTACCGAGAGAATAACTAAGCGAGAACCGTAGGTTTTTACGATATTGACCACCTTTTCGGCAGCTTCGCGGGCTTCTCGGCTTTGATCTACAGGAAATAAGACTGTCTTGAACATACTGCACATCTCCGGGACACGGACTCCGATAAAATGTTTAGGTTAAGCCAATCAGTGCCGTTTGTTCCATCTTCCGTTTTTTGTACGGGCGCGGTTGAATGCGTCCGAGGCCGGGGTGCAAGTTACCAGTGCCGCCATTTCAACGGAATTCGACAAAAACACACATATTAGGAGGTTAATCCTGTGACAAAAAAAACTGTAGCAAATTTATCGGCATCGGACTTATCGGGCAAACGGGTATTGGTGCGGGCGGACTTTAACGTGCCGCTCGACAACGGCAATATCACCGATGATACTCGCATCCGGGCGGCTCTGCCGACAATTCAAGATTTAGCGTCCAAGGGCGCTAAGGTGATTTTGTGCAGCCACTTCGGCCGTCCCAAGGGTGTGACAGAGAAGTTGCGCTTGACGCCGGTTGCTGTGCGCCTGTCGGAATTGTTGGGCAAAGAGGTCAAAAAGACTGACGACTGCATCGGTGATGAAGTCGCTGCTACAGTCGCCGCGATGCAAGATGGCGATGTGCTGTTGCTGGAAAATGTCCGCTTCTACCCAGAAGAAGAAGCAAATGACCCGGAATTTGCTAAGAAGTTAGCTTCTGTGGCCGATTTGTATGTCAATGATGCTTTTGGTACTGCTCACCGGGCTCACGCTTCTACTGAGGGCGTTACTAAGTATCTGAGTCCTTCTGTGGCTGGGTTTTTGATGGAGAAGGAACTGCAATATCTCGGCAGTGCGATCGACAATCCTCAGCGTCCCTTAGCTGCTATAATCGGCGGTTCTAAGGTTTCCAGCAAGATTGGAGTCATCGAAAAACTGCTCGAAAAGTGCGACAAACTGCTGTTGGGCGGTGGCATGGTTTTCACGTTCTACAAAGCTCGCGGCTTGAACGTTGGCAAGTCTTTGGTGGAAGATGACAAGCTGGAACTGGCTAAGTCTTTGGAAGCTAAGGCGAAGGAACGGGGAGTTGCTTTTCTGTTACCTACTGATGTGGTAGTTGCTGACAAGTTTGCTGCTGATGCTAACACTCAAACTGTTCCTGTAGAAAGCATCCCCGACGGTTGGATGGGTTTGGATATCGGCCCGGATTCAGTAAAAACTTTCCAAGATGCTTTGGCCGATTGCAAAACTGTCATCTGGAACGGGCCGATGGGCGTGTTTGAGATGGAGAAGTTTGCGGTGGGAACTGAAGGAATCGCTCATTCTTTGGCTGGACTTACTAAAACTGGTACTACCACAATTATCGGTGGTGGTGACTCGGTGGCGGCTGTTGAACAGTTGAATTTAGGCGAACAAATGAGCCACATTTCTACTGGTGGCGGTGCTAGTTTGGAGCTACTTGAAGGTAAGGAATTGCCTGGTGTTGCTGCTTTAGATGAAGCTTAATTAAGTTAAGTAGGGCGGGCTTTGCCCGCCTTGCTGTCAGCAGGTCTATATTCTTGGCTGCGAATCATTTTTTTGAGGGTTTACCGCAGAGGGCGCAGAGAACGCAGAGTAAGAGAAAAGAGAGAAGGATATGGGTTTAAATTCTACAGTTTGCTAGTATAATTTGTTTGAAGTAGCAGTGAGGTTTGTTTGTGAAACTTAAACTCTTGGCAACTGTAACGGCAAGTTTAGCTTTGTTTGGGCTGACAGCTCCCGTTAAGGCTCAAAATCCCGATCATGTTAGGCAATTGCTGGAAACTAAAGAGTGCGAGGGCTGTGACTTAAGAAATGCTGATTTGTTCAAGGCTAGCTTGTACAGAGCTAATTTAAGAGGAGCGGATTTAAGCGGAGCAAATCTCTATGAAGCTAATTTGCTAGAAGCGGATTTAAGTGAGGCTAATTTGGCAAATGCTAACTTAGTTAATGCCGAGATGTACGGTGCTGAATTGAATGGTGCTAATCTGCGAAATGCGGATTTGTCTAATGCTTTTTTGGGGCGAGCGAATCTGACGAGTGCGGATTTGCGCGGTGCTAAACTTTTTAATGCGAATCTGGGGGAAGCTTATCTGCTGCAAGCTAATTTGTCGAATGCCGATTTAAGGCGGTCGCTGTTGTTTAGAGTTAATTTGAATCGTGCGAATTTAAGCGGAGCGGATATGTCTTTCGCGGATGTGCGCGATACTAATTTGCAGAATGCTATTTTGTCAAATACTAGGCTTCCTCGGGCTCAATTGACCGGGACAAATATTGAGGCGGCGAATAATGTGCGGCAGGCTGATTTGGAACGTGCCAACTTGCGAGGTACGAATTTGGGGCCAGGGGTTTGCGTGATAACTAATTTTCCTTATTGTGTTTTGAATGTGGAAGAAAAATTTTAGACTCTAGTTCCAAGATTCATCTGGGGAGTAAATCTAAAATCTAAAATCTAAAATCTAAAATCCCCTGGCTGGCTGGCGCACCCTAAGTTGAGATCCGAGCTAAGTTTGAGGTGGTTTGTATCCTCTTTCTAGGGCAAATCTCACAAGCTGGGCACGATTTTCTAACTGTAATTTGCTGAAAATGCTGCCTAAATGAGCTTGCACAGTCCGGGGGCTAATAAACAGCCGATCGCTAATTTGTTTGTTAGTATAACCCTGGATAACCTCCCAAAAAACTCTTTCCTCGGCTGGTGTTAAAGGCAAAGGTGCAGGTGCTGGCAATACTGCCACAAATTGTGGTTCCACCGCCCTACCGCTAGAAGTTTGCAGCAGTCGGACAATTTCGGCGTGAATGCGGTGAGAGCGCTCTAACTGCGCTTTTACCTTAGCTAAAATTTCTTCAGACTGAAAAGGTTTTACCAGATAATCGTCACCGCCGATCGAATGACCTTCAACTTTTGACTCCAACTCGCCTTGACCCGACAAAAATATAAAGGGGACTAACTGTCCCAAACGGGTAGTTCGCAAACGGCGACAAAACTCAAACCCGTCCATTTCCGGCATCATGACATCTGAAATTACCAAATCTGGGGGGGCATTTTCAAACATCGAGAGCGCCTCAACCCCTGAATTAGCGCATTCCACCCGATATCCTTGACTTTCCAGGTACATTGCTAAGACTGTTTGACAGTCTGCTTCGTCGTCCACCACTAATATTCTTTCCATGACAGGCTTGCACCAATTCCAGTTGGACAGTTATTGAAACTGCCAGTCCCAAAGTAGGAACTTAATTGAGTTTACCTGCTGCAACTTAATAAAGGCTTGCAATTTCAAGACGCCACAATTTCTCAAATAATCCAATTAGCGGCGCCTAGCGCCTAAAAGGGGAAGCAGTAGAGCAATATGGGGAACAATCTCTTTCTTTGATTGGCCTATCATCAAAAGGTACAACTTTTTATGAAGAAGCGTCAACTTTTATGCCGAAAATAGAAGGTAAAAGAAAGAATTTTATCCTATAAAACAGAAATTTTGGTGACACTTACACTATTCCTAGACCCGACATTGAAAGGTTTTTAGATTTTTCGGGTTCGGACACAGGTACAAAAGGAACAACGCGACCAGGTGCTGCTGGGGGCGGCGCGAACAAACTCGGGTCGGCAACCAACATACTTTCAATTATCGCTGCTGGTTCGGGGCGACTGAACAGATACCCCTGCATGATATCGCACTGATGTTGTTTCAAAAAATCTAGTTCTGCTTCTGTTTCCACTCCCTCAGCAATTACAGTCATATTCAAACTGTGACCCAGTAAAATTACTGCTGTAGTAATAGCAGCATTTTGAGTATCTTCGTTGGCATTACGGACGAAAATTCGATCGATCTTTAAACTGTCAAAAGCAAATTGCTTAAGATATCCTAAAGTAGCGTAACCGGTGCCGAAGTCGTCAATAGCAATCCGAATTCCTAGAGCTTTTAGTTGGTTTAAAGTAGCGCCTGCTACTGTGGCATTTTCCACCAAAGCGCTTTCGGTCATTTCTAATTCTAAATTAGCAGGCTCTAAGCCTGTAGTTTCCAATATTTGGACGATTCGCGCCTTGAGTTCCGGGTCTGACAACTGCCGAGCCGACAAGTTTACTGATATTGTAAAGGGCGAAAACCCCGCCGCTAGCCAACTAGCGGCTTGAGCGCAAGCTGAAAGCAGTACCCACTCCCCAATCTGAATAATTAAACCTGTTTCTTCTGCTAAGGGAATAAATTCGCAGGGAGAAATTATACCTCGATCGGGATTTTGCCAGCGCACTAAAGCTTCGGCGCCGATAACTTGACCGGTCGCAATATTCACCTGCGGCTGATAGTATACCTGAAACTCACCTTGTGCCAAAGCGTGGCGCAGCAAAGCTTCGAGAGCAAACTTTTCCGGAGAGAGGGTTGTAACCTTGGTGGAGTCGTTAACTAAATCTTTGAGTCTGGCTTCTGCTTGGTGAAGTGCGACTGTTAGCGGTTGAGTAATAGTTTGCCGTTTCAAGACGCGAGAAGCAATGGCTCCCAGCAATTCAGCTTTGGTAAACGGCTTTGTCAAGTAATCGTCTGCCCCCAATTCCATCCCCCGACGAAAATCGGTTTTGTCACTTTGAGCCGTGAGGAAAATAAATGGAATTGTTGCAGCTAGCGAGTTTTGCCGCAGAGTCCGCAACACGTCATAACCGTCGAGTTCCGGCATCTGCACGTCACACAAAATTAAATCCGGTATCTCCGAAAGTGCCATCTGCACCCCAGCTCGACCGTTCTCTGCCGCAATGACCCGGTAGCTGTGAGATTCCAGGAGTTGCAGAAGAGTTTCCCGGATTAATTCGTCGTCCTCAATTACCAAAATTTTGAGCATGATACTTAGATAACAGATGGCACTATATATCTGAACCTGACTAACTCTAGCATACTCAAACTAGGGAATTAGTAATTGGGCCAATTAGCCAATAAATGATTAGCCAAATGGCTGAATATTTTCCCTCGGTTCTTAAGTCACAATCAAAGAACTGCCTAAATTGGGAAGATTTCGCTCTCTTTCAAGAGCAGAAAACTGCTGCGCCCGACTCCTTTGATAAACTTTTATTACAAAATACCCAATATTTTTCATAAAAAAAATTAGCGAACAGTTTCAGTGCGCCGATGGCGAAAATTACTCAGGCTATCACTTATATGATGTCCGGTTAATTGTTCATAATTAGTCCGTGTTTGTACTAAAAACTAGAGTTTTCTCTCCATGGATGAATCAGGATGCAGCATCCTGATTCATCCAAAAAAATATACTTGCTTTCAGACAACAGTAGTGGAGAGATAAAAATTTTAGATTAAGGTTCAATCTCCCAGATTCATCTGTGAAGTAAATCTAACATCTAAAATCGACTAACGGAAAACTTAATTATGGTTCTATAGCAATCATTGCCGGAGTCGTAATTTTTTTACCCCACCCCAACCCTCCCCTTGGGTTCGGGGAGGGAGTAAGAAGTTCACACATGATTTAGGATTGCTATATAACCGGAAATCCTATTATCCACGGCCTAAATTCACAGGCTGAGTGGAATTCGCGCAAAACTTGGAATCTACAATTGCAGAAGTGATACTGACAGCGTGCATGGATGATGACGGAATTATCCGGTCTTGCGGAACTACCACGGTCTTTTTACAAACCAGCTCGCTACTGCCTACAGAGGCAAAGTTCCAAGCATAAAATTCGGGACTGCTGACTGTCGCATTGGCCGGATGTAAACCTAGTGCAGTCACTAATACTAATCCAAAAGTCACTAAAGCTACGATCGCGAATCTCAGCATATTCTTTGTTTGAACAGGAAAACTTACCTGATTGGTATTACCTTATTATTGCCTGGGTGGATAGAGAGCGTCAATAGCAGTTATTCCGCCGTCAGGTTCAACTCGTAAGCGATCGGCTCAGATGCTTGAGAAACTACCACGAATTCATAAAAACCAGCATCATCCAGCAATCCAGACCAACTAAGTCCTTCTGCATCTTCCAGCAAAGCTCGCGCGCCCTTTGTCCGCCCCGGAGTATAAATTGACAGTAGGGTAGATTTGCGCGGTGCTTGCAAATTCACGCGCAAAGTTTGATTTTGAGCGAACCTGGCAATGTAAGCTTTCCCTTCTCCGGGTTTGAGATTCCCTGTGAGGCTTTTGCTCTTCGATAGGCGGTCAAATTCAACGCTTTCAACAGTTGCTCCAGCTTGTAAGGCTTCGAGTTCGTCGGCGGTAATTGCTTGCCAAATTTGTCCGATCGGCAAACCAATGATATTGCGATCGCGCGGCTGTTGTGGAAACCAATAAAAGAACCTAGCATCAGCCAAATCGTACAAAGCCCGACTACTCAAATTCAGCTTGTTAACCTCAGTTTTCCAGCGATCGATATCAGTGGTGTCGTAAGTGCCCAACCGCGCTCTAGCGTTGCTGCTGAGATTTTCCAGCTTATCGAGCAACTCGTCGCCGATTTTCTGCCACCTTTCGCGCCATTGGCGATCTTCATCGCCTTCTTTTAACAATCGTCCCCCCAATTCCGGGTATTTGGCATAAAAAGTCTCGTCCACAAGGTTGACGTAACCGCTATAGAATCGATCGTCAATTTTGAGCTTGACAAAGCGATCTTGCAAAGCATCTTCTTGCTGCTGCTTCGGGCTTGGAGGCTGGGAAACTTTCTGCACTTTTGATTGCAGATTTAACAAAGAATTGCCCGCAAACCAGCCAACTCCCCCCATAGTTGATAGCACAGCCACCACAAACAAAACCATTTTCCAAGCAGGCATCTTTTGCTGATTGCCAATAGCAGCAATTCGCACCGGAGTTCCCGGCAGTTTTGGTGTGGGAGCGGGCACGGGTATAGGCGAGAAATCTGGTGGCTGGGTGATCCCAAAATCCGGGGCTGGTGGCAAAGGTGGCTGTAACGGCGGATTGCCGGAGAGAGCGAGCATTACCTCGCGAGCCGAGGAGTAACGCTGGCTCGGCTGCTGAGCAAGCATTTTATCCAGCACCAGGGACAAATTCGGAGACAGAGAACATTCCCCCCGCCAGTTCCAATTCAGGGTATGGCTGTCGATCAATTGATGGGGTTCCTTCCCAGTCAGCAACACCAAAACCGTGGCCGCCAGAGCGTACAAATCGCTGTGGGGAGAGACAATGCCCATCTGCATCTGTTCGACGGGAGCATAGCCGAGCTTGCCGATGCGAGTCGCGGGGGCGGGAGTGCCGTTAGCCTCAGCGAATAGAGACTCTACGGTGGCGGCGACTTGTTTTACTCCGCCAAAGTCGATCAGCACGGGCATCCCGTCAGAACTCCGCAGAATCAGGTTGTCCGGGGAGATGTCGCGGTGAATCACTCCCAAAGAGTGAATGTATTCGAGCACGGGCAAAATCTGCAGCAGTAATTGATTGATTTCTGCTTCTATAAACCGCAAACCCTGACGCTTGCGGGCGTCGAGCAAAAAGCGGTAAGTTTGGCCAGGCACGTAGTCTTGGACGAAAAATAGGTAGCCTCGATCGCTGATACTGACGCGGAAGAGTTCGCGAAAGCGCGGGATTTGATTGTGTTGCAGCTTGTAGAGCACTCCCGCTTCCCGCTCGAACAGTTCCTCGGATTTTTGTAAAGCGTAACTTCCATGTACTTGGGGCGCAAATTCTTTTAAAACGCAGGGTTCGTTAAATCGGTGGGCATCTTCTGCTAGGTAGGTGCGCCCGAAGCCTCCGTGTCCCAATTCGCGGACGATGCGGTAGTGATTGTTGAGAGTTATGCCGGGGTAGATGGGATTGTTCATTGGAACTTGCTGCGTCGGATTTTCACGCTTGACTGAGACTGGGAGTTTTGGGCGATCGCTGAATTAATCTTGCCACAGTGTATCAGTGTTTATTAGTCGATCGGCAGCTTGGCTATCCCCTGTGGTTATTGTGAAAACAGCGGTTTCGTGCTATGGAAGTTTATCTACTGCGCCATATTTTCGAGCGACCTCAAAATGTGTTCAAATTTTTAGTGTCCAGCCCAATGTGCGATCGGGTGTTAGCGCTACTAATTGAATCTTGAGCGATCGAGGTGCTAAATACCCATTTTAAGGAGCAAATCATGCAGCCAGAACAGCGTCAGCGAGCAATGGGGGCTTTTGAAGAGTTTTTAAGGGCGCCGCTTCAGGAACGATTGCAACACCAGCAGAATCGAGTTGCCGAATCCGGGGCAATCGCCCTTTTCCAAAAAGTCGCTGCCACAGTACCAGCTTACCAGACTTTCCTAACTGAACATAACATCAATCCCGCCTCAATTAAAACCTTTGAAGACTTCCAAAAATTGCCCCTAATTACCAAAGAGAATTATTTACGCTCTCACCCGCTACCTCAGTTGTGCTACCACGGTAAATTAGAAACTTGCGATTTCATTGCTGTTTCATCTGGTTCGACAGGAAATCCGACATTTTGGCCGCGTTTTATCAGCGACGAGTTGCAAATTGCCGCTCGTTTTGAACAAATATTTCACGACAGTTTTTACGCCGACCAACGCTCAACTTTAGCTGTCATTTGCTTTGCGTTGGGAACTTGGGTAGGCGGAATGTACACGGCAAATTGCTGCCGCTATCTAGCGAGTAAGGGCTATCCAGTTACAGTTGTGACGCCTGGGAATAATAAGACTGAAATATTTCGAGTAGTGCAGGAACTTGGGGAGCATTTTGAGCAAGTAGTTTTGTTGGGATATCCGCCGTTTATCAAGGATGTGATAGATAGCGGAATTGCTGGGGGTGTGGAGTGGCAAAAATATCGAATTAAGATGGTGTTTGCGGGGGAAGTGTTTAGCGAAGAATGGCGGAGTTTGGTGAGCGATCGCACTAATTCTGACAATCTATATTACAACTCTGCGAGCCTTTACGGTACGGCAGACGCGGGCGTTTTGGGCAACGAGACACCGCTGAGTATTTGCATCCGCCGCTTTTTAGCAAACAATCCCGAAGCAGCACGCAATTTATTCGGGGAATCGCGGTTGCCAACGCTGATGCAGTACGATCCGAAAAGTCGCTTTTTTGAAGTGAATAATGACGGCACGCTGTTATTTTCGGGCGACAACGGCATCCCGCTAATACGCTATCACATCTCCGATAACGGCGGTTTAATTTGTTACGAAGCAATGCTCAATTTTTTGGCAGAATGGGGGTTTAACCCTGTGGCACGTTTGCAGCAAGCAGCAGGTATGAAAGTTTCTGATTTCCCGAGAGGAATTCGCTGCTTGCCCTTTGTCTATGTATTCGGGCGATCCTCTTCGAGGGCTTCGCTAACGCACTTTACCGTTTCCTACTTCGGTGCCAACATTTACCCGGAAAATGTCACCGTAGGTTTAGAAGTTCCCACCATTCGGGAATGGGTGACGGGAAAATTTGTACTGCAAGTCAAGGAAGATGCGGATCAAAATCGGTTTTTATCGGTGGTTGTGGAATTAGCAGCGGGGGTGGAGGGCGACGAGGAGATGAAGCAGGCGATCGCATCTTCAATTCTCGCGCAATTGCGACGGCTAAACAGCGAATTTGCTAATTACGTTCCGCCAGAATATCAGTTACCTGTGGTGACATTAACTGCTATGGGCGATGCGGAGTATTTTCCGATTGGGGTGAAGCACCGATACACGCGGCAGTAAACCGTGTTTTTGTGAGTAGGGGCTGGACTAAATTGTATCGGGATCAATATTTAATTCTCGCAGTTTCGCGGCCAGGCGATCGGCTCGTTTCTGCGCCCAAAACTATTCTGAAAGCCCGATCGCGCTTTTTGGCATAAAACGCGATCGAACACCGAACAATTAGTTTTTAACTATTAGCAACTACCGTTTTATCTGCCGTCAGCTTCCCTGAGAGCCGCCAGAATTTCTGGTCGTTTCATGCGCGCGTAGCCCCGCAGTTTCCGCTCTTTGCCGATCGCCTTCAACCCTCTCAGCGAAAGACTTTCGTAGTCATCCTCTGGGGACGGGGACGGAAACGGCAACTCTAACTGCAACTGCGGTAACTGAGGTTTTTGCTGTGCTTTCGACTGCTTCTTAGGCTGCGTTTTTGACTGCTTCTTCGGCTGTGCTTCGGGCTGTATTTCTGAGTGCGTAGCTGTGGCTCCCAGTTGGCGGCGGAGCGTTTCAATTTGATTTTTTAGGTCATTTTCTACGTCTTCAATGGCGTCGGAAACAAACTGATTAATTGTTTCGACTGTGCGTTCTAATTTTATTGATAGCAGTTTTTCCAGTTCATCCAACTGTCTCAAAGCACCTTCAAGATTTACCTCAGAAATAACAGCCGATGTTGGCGGACGGTTGCTGCTCGATTGTTCAATTTTTTTAGCCATTTTATCTACCTTTTCATGAAATGCTTTTTCCACTTGTTCGAGCAAATGCTTAATCTGTTCTATTTGGTTACGCTCAAAGTTCTGCTCAGTTAGAGCTTTTACGTGCTTTTTTAGCAGGTCTTCATTTTTTTTAACAGATTGTTCTATTTGTTTTGTTAGACTATCTACCTTTTTTTGAAATGATAGCTCAAATTGTTGCAGTAGAGTGTCAATTTGTGCTGTTTTCTGAGTCGGTTGCGGAGCTAAATGTTCCATTTCTGCTTGAGCAACAGCTACCTCCTCGTCGGTCATTTCAAATACCCACGCCCACATTTGCTCGATGCCGAGTTCTTTAGCAACAATACACCAATCTGAGCCGCAGACAACTTCATATTCTTCTTCGTTGCTGTAAGCTTCTGTAGGGCGTACAATTAAAGGAATTAAGTTGCTGCCTTGCTCGATCAGACTTCTCCTGAGAGCTTCGCGGCGTTCGCGAGGAATTTCCCCCCGATGAGGCTCTGGTATGGCAATTTGGGAAGTGTAAATCTGACTGTGACTAATTGGCTTAATCCGCAAATATTCAACTATTGGGTTTTGATCGGACGATCGATCCATCTTGTTACAAGTCCCCTTTTGTCATTAAAATCTGCTGTTTGGGTATTTATGTATATCTACGCGGCTTCCCGTGGGGTGACATCCCTGGCGATGGCTTCCCGCCCTCGCCCGTGCTACGGCAAAAGTTACTGCAATTCCTAAAAAAGCGACTGTGATGAGTTTAACTGGCTGCGGGACACCAAGGATACACTGCTTTACTCATCTTTACTTATTTTGGCGTCAGGGCGATCGGGCTGGCGTTGCGAGTGGCCGCAGGAGTTGCGACGTATACGAAAGCCAGCTTTAATATCCCCTTTATTCTTTAGTCTCCAGCGAGAGGGACGGAAGTTTGTGTAGGATGGGTTTCAACCGCCGAGTCATATCGGGTTTTTCAAATTTTGTCGGGCGGGCTTTGAGCGCCCCAAAAATGCAATTGAGATGGCTGAAAGCTTATAAATATTTTTGCCACTTGTCAATAAGCTTAATCATTGTTTTCTCGCCTAACCCTTTACCTTTCATGCGTTCCAACACATTTTCAAAAGATGCAAACTGCTGCAAATCTCGCTCTTTGATGATTTGTTCTATTGTTTGAGCTTTTATGCCAGCATTTTTCAAATTTGTAGCCAATTTGAATTTATCTTGAGTGTTGAGTGCTTCCAACAGCGGAACAGGTTTGGGAATCAGACTTTCAACATCTTTAACCCTCTCTATCAGCGCCTGTTTTTCCCGCGTATACTCGGCTTTCAATTCATTAATTCTGTTTTCCAATCGAGTTTCAATATTTGTCAGCCGCTGTTCAAAGGTGGAGGAGTGTTGGGGAACCTCACTTACAATTTTATTCTCAGTGATTGCGGTTTTTCTGAGAATTTCAAGTTGTTTGAGGAGAAGCTCTTCATTTTCTTCTTCCAGGATAAATGCTCCGATTGTCTCGCCTTTTTGAGGTTCTATTTCCTTTGCTCTCGCGGCCGCATAATATTCAAAGTCTCCGTCTACTATTTCGTAGGCATCCATACCGTTGCGACGGAGAATTATGGGGTTGATCAATCCTCCTGACTCTAAAATCAGTCTAGCTAATTTATCCAAATCAGGCTCAGCAAAATTGGAACGGGGAACTGCGGACGTAATTTTTTTAACTGCAACCAGTGACGGAGATAATTTTTTCATTAGTTTTTACCTGTTTTTTCCAAAACTTCTAGTGCTAGCATTTCAAATTCTTGAGAGGCGATGGAATCAGGCTTAAAGTCTAGCACTGAAATCGGATCGGCGATTTCCATATTCCCGACTATTTGAAATTGTTCTGCACACTTTGCTAAATCGTCTCTCTCGTAAATTACGCTGTCCATGATTTCAAAGCCGTAGCGTTTGGGAATTGCCTCCCTCCGCTTGGGCAAACTGTACTGTACAAATTTAGAATTTGTGGAGATTTTGCAAGCAAGTACACCTACAACTTCTAGAGGCTTCTTGCCAATTTGTTTTTTGAACCCGTTGACTTTTTTAATAAAATCCTTGACATTAATCAGTCCTTGATTGGCAAAAGGTTTTAAGTCAGAAGGAATAATTAAATAATCCGCCGCAATTAGGGCAACTCTGGCGTAAAAATTCAACGATGGTGGCGTATCAATCAGTACAATATCATATTTATCCTGTACTTCTGCTAGTTTCTGAATCAAAATCATTCGGCTGTAATCTAGTTGATTGAGTTCCGTTTCATATTGCATTAAATCAATGTGTGAAGGAACCACATCTATTTCTGGATGGCAAAAATTAGACTTGCGAGCTACTTCTTCGATCGAGAAAAAGTCTTCTGATTGCAAAACTTGAAGAATATTATTATCTTTCAAATCATCTTGTTCTTCATCCTCAAATTTTACTAAACCCGTCGCAAAGGTTGTATTAGCCTGACTGTCTAAGTCTATCACCAAGACTCTCTTACCTTTCTTGCTCAGCGCAGCAGCTAAATTGACTACTGTTGTAGTTTTGCCCACGCCACCTTTGTTATGGTAAACTGCAATGATTTTCATCGTATTTTGGCTTTTTTGGGGAACGGTTACATCGGATTTAACTTGAGGCTTAACTGGATTATTTTCAGGTATTTGTTCCGGTTCTGAGATGTGACTTGGCTCAGGTTCTGCGGTGGCGGGATTGCGGTGCTGTACTGGGACTTCGCTAATTAACTCAGGACTAACCAAATTAATTTTACTATCTTCCAGTTCGAGATTATCGGAATTTTTTATAAAATTTAAACTATCTCTGCCAATTAAAGCGATAATTTCATCAATTCTATTTTCAATGTCTTTTCCAGCACACTTAAAAACTAGCTGAATATCATCAACGACTCTTTGGTAAATTCTAATTTCTTTACCGTTAGTTATGAGGCCGTAGCGGATGCTCAAACTTGTTAAATAGCGATTGAGTTTTCGCAGGTGGCGGTCTAAATTTTCCTTCGGATGTTTAGCCTCCATAACTACACTCATCGGCGATTCTGCATCGACCACTATGGGGATAACTTGGGTGGCAAATGAGAGGAAGTCTAGACGAATATTCCCAAATGCTATTTCTTGGTGCCAAGTGTCGGGCGTATAACCTAACTTTGGTAGCAGATAGCTGACAATCAGTTTGCTTTCTACTTCGCTTTCGTTGCGACAGTTATTGGGATTGAAAGTCATTCGATTTTAGATTTTAGGTTTTAGATTTTAGATTGGGAATGACTGATTTAATAATGGTACGGATTGTGATATTCACAGTAGGGAGCGCATTCCGCACCTTACAAAGGCTACGGATTGTAATATCGAAAAACCCGGTTGTGTTTGACCAACCGGGTTTTTCTGGCATTTATCGCGTTTAAAACTTACTTTGTTTTAGCGTTAAATTCCTGCAATGTTTGATAGCCACCAGAGGGATTGTACAAGTGACAGTTGTCGGCAATCCGCTTCATTAAAGACCAAGAAAATTTTGTTTCGTAGAGATGATCTTGCCAATTTTCCTTTAAGCTGCTGTGGGCCAGGCGCAAGTTGTACCAGGGAATAGCAGTTGAAAGGTGGTGGGGAACGTGCACGTTAATGTCGTGGCACAGAAACTCTACCCAGCGGGGATAATCGCAGTGAACTGTTCCCGATAGTTGCGCTTGGGCTTCGTTCCATTCTTCGGGTTCTTTAAAGGAAATATCTGGTGCTGTGTGGTGAACGATCGTAAAAGTGCTCATCCAGAAATGGTAAACCAGCCAGGGCACTAACCAAAATTTGACAAATCCCCAAATGCCTGTTGTGGCAATTAAAATCGGAAATCCGATCGCAGCACCGATTAAAACGACAAAAACTGAAAACCGCACTTGTTCTTGTTTCTGTTTGCCTTTGAAGCGCCACCACATAAAGTGCACTTTTCCCCAGTGGGCGATCGAGCCGATCCACCACATCCGACCGAAAATTAAACTATAAGCTATTTGTAAAGCCTTGGGTGCGGCAGCGTAGTCTTCTGCTGTCATGGGTTGCCAAGCATTATCTTCGCCAAGTTTATTGGTGTGCTTGTGGTGATAATTGTGCCCGTGCCGCCATGCGTGAAACGGAAAAATTAACGGCAGAAATGCAATATGTCCGACTAAATCGTTTACCCAGCGGCGGTTAGCAAATGACCGATGTCCGCAGTCGTGGCCGATCACAAAAAAACCGGTTAATCCGGTGCCTGTGAAAATCCACATTAGGGGTAGTAGAAACCAAGGAGAGACTGCTATGCCCCAATAACCAACAGCAACGAGCAAAACGTTGACGATTACTTTTGTCCAAGCTTTGCGGGGGTTTTTGACGAATACTTCCCGCGGCAGGGTTTTGAGAATATCTTTGAGGCGCAGGTTGGAAGTGTCACTTGCGGATGTCAAATTTAGTGGTTTTTCGATCGATGCTGTCATAAACTGATTTCGATTCTCCGTATGCCATGAGGATGGCTTAACAAATTAGCGCAATAAAAAAGCGCCGTAAAATGTCAGCTCGTTGCCAGCAAGCAGCAGACGAGTTGAGCTGTAGGCAAGCGCGTTTTAGCAAAAGCTAGCGATCGCTATCCGCAGTTAGGAATTTCTAGCACTTTCGGCAAAAAACACTGCGGGTAGCAAAACCTTTGTTTTTATAACACAGGGGCAGGACAATTAGCATTAGCGACTGTTGTCTGCTAATTGCTGTTGCTGCCCGAAATGGGGTCGATCTCCCGCAAGCCAGCGATCGAGCGTTGCTGTTTGAGGCTTTGTACTTCCAGCAGCAAGGATTCGATTTCTGCTTGCAAGTGCAGGAACTTAACTTGCTGATCGGCTTGGTAGGGGCACTTTACCAAATCTACTTTGCGGGCAAAACTGGTCGATAGGGTAGAAGAACTAGCCATTTCGGGGTTGCTCGCGGTGACTTGAGGCCGGGAAAGAGTGGATGAATTATTTGACATTAGTAATTGAGTAGACATATCTACACATTCACACCATTAAGTTACTTTAACCTGAACCGATCGTATTAAACATCAAATTAACCGATCAAGCTAAAATTAGTGTAAATTCCTTAGCCATTGCCTAAAACCATTGACATCGTGACCCTGATTCTACCTGCTACTGACTCTGCTGCTAACTCCGCTGCCCGCGCAGCCGAGCCGAAACGCTACGGCTGGCCCGGCTTGATCGAAGCTTATCGCCCCTACCTGCCGGTCACAGAAACCACGCCGGTAGTGACCCTCCAAGAAGGCAATACTCCCCTGATTCCAGCACCTGCGATCGCCTCTATCATCGGTCGAGACGTGCGCGTCCTAGTGAAATACGACGGCCTCAACCCCACTGGTAGTTTCAAAGACCGGGGGATGACAATGGCGATTTCCAAGGCAAAGGAAGCTGGTGCCGAAGCTGTAATTTGCGCCAGTACCGGCAATACTTCGGCCTCGGCCGCCGCCTACGCCCGACGCGGGGGGATGCGAGCTTTCGTGTTGATTCCCGAAGGTTACGTGGCTTTGGGCAAGTTGGCGCAAGCTTTGCTTTACGGTGCGGAAGTCATTTCGATTGGCGGAAATTTCGATCGAGCCTTAGAAATTGTCCGCGAAATGGCTGTCAATTATCCGGTGACATTGGTCAACTCCGTCAATCCTTACCGCTTGGAAGGTCAGAAAACCGGAGCTTTTGAAGTGGTGGACGCCTTGGGCGACGCCCCCGACTGGCTGTGCATTCCCGTGGGAAATGCGGGAAACATCACAGCATACTGGATGGGTTTTTGTCAATACCACCAAGCCAAAAAATGTTCGCGCTTGCCGCAGATGATGGGATTTCAAGCAGCCGGGGCTGCACCGTTGGTAACGGGCTCACCGGTATCGCACCCAGAAACCTTGGCGACGGCGATTCGGATCGGCAACCCCGCTAGCTGGAAACAGGCGATCGCAGCTTCCGAAGCCAGCCGCGGCAGTTTTGCTGCCGTCACCGACGCCGAAATTCTGGACGCTTACCGCTTGTTAGCATCGCAGGAAGGGATTTTCTGCGAACCGGCGAGTGCAGCTTCTGTGGCCGGCTTGCTGAAGGTAAAAGATCAAGTTCCGACTGGGGCGACGGTGGTTTGCGTGTTGACTGGTAACGGTTTGAAAGACCCGGATACCGCAATTAATCACAGCAACAATATGTTTAAAAGCGGTATTGCTCCGACTTTGGATGCAGTAGCTGGGGCGATGGGATTTTAAAAGAAGGAAGAGGGAACAGGGAAATATGAAAACTCTTTGTCATCTTCTCTCTCTTCTCTTCCTCTGCGTCCTCTGCGTCCTCTGCGGTTCGTTAAAAAAATTCTTAATTCATCACTAGGAGCAAACAGAATGGTTCAATCACCTGCCAAACTTCTAAGTGTTGATGAATTTATTGCCAACTTTGGCGACAGCGAGCGTTACGAACTAATCGATGGTGAATTAACCGAAATGGAGCCCACGGGGCCGCACGAACAAGTATCCGCCTTCCTCGGGCGAAAACTCAATGTAGAAATCGATCGTCTGGATCTACCCTACTTTATTCCCCCTCGCTGTCTCATCAAATTATTAGGAACAGCAACAGCGTTCCGCCCCGACGTACTTGTAGTAGATCGAACTCAACTAATTAATGAACCTTTGTGGCAACAAGAACCTGTAATTACATCGGGAAACTCAATTAAACTAATCGCTGAAGTCGTCAGCACCAATTGGCAGAACGACTACGCCCGCAAAGTTGAAGATTACGCAATGCTGGGAGTGCCTGAGTATTGGATTGTGGATTATCTGGGCATTGGCGGCAGAGAATATATTGGCAAACCCAAACAGCCGACAATTACGATTTGTATGCTGCGAGAAGATGAGTATCAAAAACAGTTGTTTCAAAAGAGCGAACGACTGATTTCTTCACTCTTCCCAGACTTGCAGTTAACCGCACAACAAATCTTCGGAGCAAGCAGTATTTTAAATTCCTGATTACCAAACGGCGGTAGTTCGAGTAACAGTAAGCTGCGTAGCGTACACCCTACAGAATAACTTCAAAGAGCTTGTATGCTGCGGAGCGTCAATAAAACTTTAGCGATTATACAATGACTAGCCCTACTGCAACCCTGTTAATTGCCTGTCCCGATCGCAAAGGACTCGTCGCCTTACTTGCCAATTTTATCGCGTCCCACAACGGCAATATCATCCACGCCGATCACCATACAGATTTTACCGCCGGATTATTTCTGAGCCGGCTAGAATGGCAATTAGATGATTTTGACTTAACCACCGAACAAATAACACCTGCTTTTAGTGAAATTGCCAAGGATTTACAAGCCAATTGGCAACTGCATTTCTCCCAAAAAATTCGACGGCTTGCGATCTGGGTGAGCCGTCAAGATCATTGTTTATTAGACTTAATTTGGCGACAGCGAGCGCAAGAAATCAGAGGTGAAATTCCCCTGATTATCAGCAACCATGAAAATTTAAAGCCCATTGCCGCACAATACGGTATCGACTTTGAGTATATTCCCATTACTAAAGACAATAAAGCTATTCAAGAAGCACAACAGTTAGAACTTCTTAAAAAATATAATATTGATTTAGTAGTTCTGGCGAAATATATGCAAATTTTGAGTCAAGACTTTATCATAAAATTTCCCAATGTGATTAATATTCACCATTCATTTTTACCCGCGTTTGTGGGTGCAAATCCCTACGAAAGGGCTTATGAAAGAGGGGTAAAAATTATCGGTGCAACAGCCCACTATGTTACCCCCGATTTAGATGCGGGCCCGATTATCGAACAAGATGTTGTGCGCGTCAGTCACCGCGATGAAGTGTCTGATTTGGTTCGCAAAGGTAAAGATTTAGAAAGGGTTGTGTTAGCAAGAGCGGTGCGATATCATTTACAAAATCGTGTTTTAGTTTACGGCAATCGGACTGTGGTTTTTGCTTGAAAATTAGGTATCATATCAATCCTGGTTTGTTACTCCTTTGATCACTCGGCGGGTGATATCAATTCCGGTTGCACGATCGCAGTGTAGCGACTCCCAAAGTTTTCTCAACTTGATATTTTTCATGAATTGTGACGCGCTTAAGATTGTCCATTGTCGTCAATTTGCGATAGCCCTTGGGTCAGTTTTCGCACAGAGGCACTAATACGACGAGGTTTCGGAACTTTACGTTTGTCTGCAGGCCATCCTTCACGCTGCTGGGAGCGATCGCCATCGGTTTCTTCGGTTTGATCGTACAACAAGATGTTGCGCGTGGGATAAGGCAAATCGAGGCCGTTTTCCACATATAGCTTTTTTTTAATAGCACAAATTACCTTGTCGCGCGATCGCAGATCGTCAATTCGGCGCGGCGGAGCAATCCACCACCGAACGCGGATATTGACGGTACTTTCTGCTAACTCCATCGCCAGCACATCGGGTGCAGGAGCTTTCAAAACCTCCTTCAGGCTGTACAGTGCTTCCAGGATTAACTGCTTGGCGTGGTCAATATCGTCGCCGTAACCAATACTAATATCGTATTCCATGCGGCGTTTATCGAAAGCAGTATTCACTGTCACCGAATTCGTAAACAATTCGGCATTTGGAATGACAATCCGCCGACCATCATAAGTTTGGATTGTTGTAGCGCGGGTCTCAATATTTTCTACCGTTCCCTCAAAGTTTTTAAACACAATTTGGTCATCGATTCGGAACGGTTCCGTCAACAGAATTAGGATACCGGCTAAGAAGTTTTGCAAGATATCGCGAAATGCAAAACCAATCGCCACCCCGCTAATTCCCAGCAGTTGCACCAAATCGCCAGCTTTTAATGTAGGAATTACAATCGAAAGAGAAATAAATAGACCAACTAAAACGATCACACTCTGGGCTAACCGTCCTAACACCAGCCCCAAATTTCGAGCTTGGTGGTGGTGGCGGGTAAGTCGCCTGACCACTCTCTTAATTTGCCTCCCCACAAAGTAAAAAATTGCAAAGACAATTAAGGCCAGCACAATATTAGGCAGCATGATCATAAAGCTGTCGATCATGCTCTGAATCTTTTTCCAGACTATAGATATCTCTGCCTTCATGAAGTTTCCTCGCGCATCAGTCGTTGTCGATAGTAGTAAAATTTAGCTCGATTAAGTTCTATCTAAAGACTGTAGGTTGGTACGACGCGAGGAAGATTTTTTGGCAGTCCTCAAAATTTTGAATGCAGATTATAGGTTGGGATATAGTACAGTTACATCGATTAGTATATTATCCGTAGATGCGGAATAATATCATTTCCGGTTACACCGGAATGATGTTGACTGTTGACGGTTGACAGTGAACAGTCAACAGTGAACAGTGAACTCGAATTTACTCTTCCGATAGAACCGGAATTGAATATCATCAAGAAGCTGAGAAATTAATGCCGCTTAATTGCCGGAAAAGCAAAAACAACACATCGGTAACTAAATCCCACCTGCTAAGGGGACTCGCCATGCCGACAATTCCTGAATTTGTAACTCCTAATTCCCAAAGGGCGGTAAATCGAGTAACTGATTTTTAGAAGGTGGAAGCTGGGCGGGATTTTTGCCCGTTTGGGCGGAAGTTTGGCGGATTTCTATCGCAGTTTCGCCAGGATTTGCAGTGCGAGTAGGTACTATCTCCAAAGAATATACTGTCTCGGTTTTTGCAGGAGCGGGATTTTGGGCTTTCGTGAGCAAGTCAACAGCATCTCCGAGGGCGCTAGTTAAATTTTTGCTCGTTTCGGCGTGACGGGCTTCTTCTTGTTTGAGGGCTTGAGTGAGTTGTTTAACTTGTTCGATCGCCCGATCGCGCTCTTCGAGGACTTCTGCTAACTTAGCTTTAAGTTCGCCTACTGTTTCCAGTTGTGCGATTTCCTGCTGGCGAGCAACTCCAGCATCGTCGCCTTCGGGCATAATGGGGGAAAAATTTTGTAATTGCTCTATTTGTGCTTCCAGAGAAGCGATGCTTTGCTGAGTTAATTTGGCATCATTCCGCCGCTGTTCGGCTTCGGTATTGTAGAGTTGGCGCCATTGAGCAGCACTTTCACCGGCCTCATCGCGATCGCGCGAAACTTCTGTTAACTGCTGTTGCAGCCGCTTGATTTCATCTAACCACTGTCTGACATCCTGAGCCATAATATTGATTTTAGATTTTAGATTTTAGATTTTAGATTGGGGAATTGGGAATTGGCAATTGGGAATTGGCAATTGCGAGTTGATAATGGCTTAATTAATTAACGACTTGTGTACCTCATCTTTCGCCCCGTTGCCTGTGCGCTATGAACATTTTTTACTGGTTGCGCTACCTGATTTTAGCTTTGTTTAAGGCGCTTTTAAGCTTGCTTCGAGCTCTCAAACGGAAATTTGGGGGTTTTTGGCTGTTTTGTCGGTGTTTGACTTGGGACACGCTCAAGGAAGTCGGCGCGAAGGCAGGAGAACAGCGCTTGCCGGGGCTGTCTGCGGAAATGGCCTACAATTCTATGCTGGCGCTGTTTCCGGGGCTGTTGGCTATCTTATCTGCGATCGCTCTGTTTGAACCTTTGCAGTCAACACTTTATCAAATCGCCCGTCTTTTGGGCGAAGTTATACCCGATGACGTGCGGAATTTGATTGGTGGCTTAATCAAAGAAATTCTGCTAACTCGCAGTAAAGGGCTGTTTTCGGTGAGCTTTCTTGGGGCGATTTGGGCATTTTCTGGAGTAATGAGCGCGGCGATGGCTGCACTCGATCGCATCCATGAAATCCCTAGCGATCGAACTCGACCATTTTGGAAAGCAAAACTTATTTCTTTGGCGCTGAGTATCGGCACAATTGTGCTGTTAATTCTAGCATCGGGAGTAGTCTTTGTCAGCGACTTAATTGTACAAGCTATTGCCCGCCAGAGTTGCCTGCTGGAGTCCGTCGCCAATTGCGATTTAAAAGATGTTCAAAATTGCTTGCTACTCGCCAGCACTTGCCCTTTGGAGTCGCAACTGTTAGGTGTTTGGCGGCTGTGGCGGTGGCCGATTTCTTTGGGAATTGTATCACTGGCTTTTGCCTTTATTTACCGCTACGGGCCTAGCCGCCGCCAACAAGACATTCCTCTTGTGTCAGGAGCTGTTTTTGCTGCTATTTTGTGGGCGCTATTTTCAGCTTTATTTCGGTTTTATGTTTTGCATGTGGGCAATTTTAGTTGGGCTTACGGCACAATCGGAAGTTTTATTGTGTTGCTGCTGTGGCTGGATATTTCTTCTTTGGTGATGCTGATCGGCGCTCAGTTGAATGTGACAGTGGGAAAGGCAATGAAACAATCAAAATCAAAATAATTTGTTAAACTTTAATTGTTAATTCTTATTTGTTATTTGCCGGATGCTGGCTTACCGACGGAGTAAAGTGCTGAGGATACCCGCAACAAAAGACAACAAAATCAGTATCCAGATAACACCACCGGGAATGAATGTCAATATTCCAACACCTCTGAGAATCCAAACTAGGAGGGTGAGGCCCAGGATAGTCAAAAAGATGCGGGTAGATAGTCGCATTTGAAATTTAGGAGAATTAGTCATGTTGAATGTTAAAGTTTTGTCTGGATCAATGATAGCTGTTTTATTGGCGATCGGCAGTTACCTCACCTTAATTTCGGTTCCGGGTTCCGCTATTGCGCCTGGGGGTGCAAATAAGCTGGGAGAAGTGGCAAATGCTGCTCAAAAAACACCTTCTGCAAGTTTAACGATTTCCGATCGCACAATTGGAGCGGCGAAGGTGGGGATGACTTTAGGACAATTGAAAAAGGCTCTCGGTTCCACAGCACAGTTTAAAGTAGAGTCTCCTTTTATGGTAGACTTTGATTCTGTGGCAGTTAGTCGATCGGGAAAAGTGCAATATCGGATTATTTATGCTGCGGGTACAAAGCTAAAAGATACCGATGTCATTGAACTTTTGATGACTGAAAATGCTAATTATAAAACAGTTCAGGGCGTCGGGCCGGGAATGACTCTGAAACAAGCGGAGGCAATTTACGGCAAGGCGACTTTATCTTATAACGTGGATAATGAAATGAGAGAAGGGGTTGTATTTGCCAAGCAACCCACTAGAAAAATTATGTTTGTTCCCAAGGCTGAGGGGAAGCAGTTTGCGGGGGTTTATGGCCCTGGTCAAGGGGGATTTTATCAGACTAATAAGTATCAGCCAAATGCTGTGATTCGCTCTGTGATGGTGCGGCAGTAAGTTAGTAGAGACATCCCAACAGATAACTCGGCGATTGAAATCGCTTCTACAGAAACTATCGTCCCAGCAGAGGGGGACTTAAGAAAGGAAAGACGATCGCACTTATCAAAAAAAGTACGCGCGTGCGAAGCTATCCCGTAGGGAATCGCCAATGTTTAGTTAACTGAAACCGCCGCGAAAATTACCATTTATAACGCGGTGGTGACGGAATTGGAAGGGTGGCAGGTCGCGGATAAACGGTGACTGTCCCCACTGCGATCGAACACAACCTCAAACTTAACGTGAGGTATAGTTTGTCGCAAAAACTGAAAATGCCCGTCTGCATCTGAAGGACTGCGGAAGCGGGCAACAATAATCCATTGCTCAGAGGGTAACAAACGGGCGATCGCCCAACAGCACAAGCGTTCTTTGTACGTCATAATAGAATCCGTCTCCATTGAATGTTGGAGCCAGAGCCAGCCCGGAACCTTCCACAGTAAGGGGCTGGCTTTTGACTGTTTACAGGTAGCATTATAACACATAATGACGTACAATAACCTTAAATGACTTAAAATGAAATATTTTTATCGGTCTTAACTCAAAACAGCGTAAGATGGACTGTGTTGAGATGTTTTGCAGTACAACGAATGGCTTCACGGGGACGAGTTACCGCATACTTGCCAGAAGAGATTCAAAAAGCTCTCGAAGAATGGGCAGAAGAAGACAGCAGATCCGTTAGCAGTTTGGCAACGTACCTGCTGACGAAATCTGTTCGAGAACGCCAAGAGTTGAAAAAAGATAAATCAGAAAGCGATCGCCCTTAAGAACGATCGCCCGCAATCCGATCCGCGTCCATCCGCGTCCATCCGCGTCCATCCGCCTACATCTGCGGTAAAAAAAAGAACCACCGCCTCAAAAAAATAAGGTGGGCCGCAGCCCACCCTACTCAAATTATTTCGCAGTCACCAACTGTGCCGGCAGCCGCTTAAACGCCAACCTTTCATTCTCGATATCCACAAAAATGGTATCGCCGTCAGCAAAATCTCCCCGCAAAATACCCTTCGCCATTTGCGTTTCCAACTCGCGTTGAATTCCCCGCTTCAATGGCCGCGCACCGTAAACCGGATCGTAACCAATTTCTGCTAAGAAGTCTATCGCAGATTCCGACAATTTCAGAGACATCTTGCGATCGGCTAACCGTTTTTCCAACCGCTTCACTTGCAACAGCACAATCTGCCGCAGTTCGGTCTTACTCAAACCGTGGAAGATAATCATCTCATCAATCCGGTTCAAGAATTCCGGGCGGAAAGTTCCCCGCATCGCTTCCATTACCCGACTCCGCATTTGTTCGTTATCTCCCGCCACATCTAAAATGTATTGAGAGCCGACATTCGATGTCATAATAATCACAGAATTCTTAAAGTCTACCGTGTGACCTTGAGCATCAGTAACGCGGCCGTCATCCAGAATTTGCAGCATGATGTTGAATACATCCGGGTGCGCTTTCTCGATTTCATCGAATAGAATCACCGAGTAAGGACGGCGGCGCACAGCCTCAGTTAATTGTCCACCCTCATCGTAGCCAACGTATCCCGGAGGCGCACCAATTAACCGCGAAACTGCGTGTTTCTCCATGTATTCCGACATATCAATTCGCACGATCGCTTCTTCCGTGTCGAACAGATAAGCCGCTAATGCTTTGGCTAACTCAGTTTTACCAACACCCGTGGGGCCGAGGAAGATAAAACTCGCAACCGGACGATTTGGGTCGGCTAAACCTGCGCGCGATCGCTGAATTGCATCTGCAACCGCAGTCACTGCTTCATCCTGTCCAATTACCCGCTTGTGCAGTTCATCTTCCAAGTGCAGAAGTTTCTGCATTTCCGATTCAACCAACTTGCTAATCGGAATTCCCGTCCACTTGGAAATAATCTCCGCAATGTCACCTTCCGTGACTTCTTCCCGCAGCAAAGTTTTACCTGTGGTTTGAGTTGCTGAAAGTTGAGATTCAGCTTCTTGCAGTTGTTTTTGTAATTCGGTTAACTTGCTATATTTCAACTCAGCAGCACGGTTCAGGTCATATTTTAATTCAGCCTGCTGAATTTCAATATTCACCTTATCAATCTGTTCTTTAATCTTTTGAATGCTGCCGATGACACCTTTTTCCGATTGCCACTGGGCATTCAAAGCGCTTTGCTGTTCCTTGAGGTTCGCTAAGTCTTTTTCCAGTCTTTCCAAGCGTTCGATCGAAGCGGCATTGCTTTCTTTTTGCAGCGACAGTCTTTCCATTTCTAGCTGCAAAATCCGGCGATCGATTTCGTCGAGTTCTTCCGGCTTGGAGGTAATCTCCATTTTGAGTTTAGCTGCTGCTTCGTCCACTAAATCAATGGCTTTGTCGGGGAGGAAGCGATCGCTAATATATCGAGTAGACAAAGTAGCCGCCGCCACTAGGGCGCTGTCAGAAATTTTAACGCCGTGGTGAACTTCGTACCGTTCTTTCAATCCCCGCAAAATCGAGACAGTATCTTCAACAGTGGGTTGGTCAACATAAACTTGTTGAAAACGGCGTTCTAGTGCCGCATCTTTTTCGAGGTACTTGCGGTATTCGTCGAGAGTTGTTGCACCGATACAGCGCAATTCTCCCCTCGCTAACATGGGTTTAAGTAAGTTGCCGGCATCCATCGATCCTTGAGTTGCGCCGGCCCCGACAACGGTGTGAATTTCATCGATAAATAAGATGACTTTGCCGTTGCTGTCCATCACTTCTTTGAGCACCGCTTTCAAGCGTTCTTCAAATTCCCCCCGGAATTTTGCCCCTGCAATTAATGCGCCCATATCTAAGCTAATTAATTGTCTGTCTTTGAGAGATTGCGGCACATCTCCGGTGATAATTCGCTGGGCGAGTCCTTCGGCGATCGCAGTTTTGCCGACTCCCGGTTCCCCAATCAATACCGGATTATTCTTGGTGCGACGGCTCAAAATTTGAATCGTGCGGCGGATTTCGTCATCCCGTCCGATTACCGGATCGAGTTTGCCTTGACGCGCGGCTTCAGTCAAATCTCGGCCGTATTTTTCCAGCGCTTCGTATTTGCCTTCTGGATTTTGATCGGTCACTTTGTTCTTCCCCCGGACTTGGGTAATGATATCTTTGAGCTTGGCTTCATCTAGTTTAAATTCTTGTAGTAAATTTTTGCCAAAGCGATCGTCCTTAACGTAACCTAGTATCAAATGCTCGATCGAAATAAATTCATCGCCGTACTCTTTGCGATAAGTTTCGGCGCGATCGAGCAAAGTGTCGAGAGAACGACCGAGATAAACGTTGCCGCCGCTTCCAGTAATTTTGGGCTGACGACTGATAAACTCATCAGTGCGATCGCGCAATTTTGCTACAGAAACTCCCGCTTTGTTAAATAAGCTGCTAGCAAGTCCCGATTCTTGTTCCAGCAAAGCTTTCATCAAATGTTCGCTTTCTAGCTGCTGCTGCTGACCTGCTTTGACGATTTCGGGGGTGCGGGCGAGGGCTTCCCAGGCTTTTTCGGTAAATTGGTTTGGATTATTCGGTTGCATAAATTTTAATTCCCTGCATTAAAAATGATGGCTGCTGTAGAGGCAATTGCTCGATCGCCCGTACAATTGTCATTGTAGGGAGTTACGGAGGGCGATCGGATCGGTGTTCCCCTATCTGTAGATAGGTATTTCCGTCCTTTGTCGCAGTCTCTGGCAGCCAAAAGCAAACTGTCGCCCCTAAAAGTTGCACTCTTCGATAAAACTGAGATGTTGCACCATTCTCAATAAGCTTTTTATGAACAGGCTTTTCGGCCTGTTCCACAAGAAAATTCACTCTTTGTGGAACAGGCCGAAAAGCCTGTTCTTGAGAATAGTGCAAGATGTGAGATAAGACCAAATCTCACATTAAAAATGCTTTCTAGTGCCACTTGAAAAAACGGCACATTCTTAAACAGTCTCCTGCTGCGGAAAATGGAGAAACACTCATGTAAATAGGAGAGAGGACTTGAGAAGCGTCACAGTCCTATAGCGAAACCCGAAGCGTTATTGTTTTACTCATCAATAACAGCCGCTATAACTCTCACACCTGGAAAATATAGCTATGAAAATTGTACCTTTAATTTCGTTAGGTATTATAGCAAGTGCCGCGATCGCACTAGCCCCTGAAGCTTTGGCAAGTACCTGGCGTGCCGCACACCGGATGTCTGGTTTTTCCGCCGACAGCAATTACTACTTGTATCTAGAAAGTTCCAGAGATACTGGAGCGGGAATTCCCAAAGCCGAATTGCAAATTGTCCAAGTTGCTGCAAATTCCTGCATCAGAAATGGGTGTATCGAAACTAAATATGGCGAGCCTGACTCCAATAAAAGCACTAAAATGGCAGAAGATGACTTGCTTAAAAAAAGTTGGAATAGCAGGCAAACTTTGAAGTTAACTCCTCCTCAAGCTGGAACTAAACTGAACATTATTTCTCGTACTCCCGGAGCCAATGGAAGCGAGACAGTCGCCGTCAAAGTCAATACAGCAAAGCCTTTACAAATTCGCCTGGAACAGCGGCAAAAAACTACTCCTCCTGGCAAAGAAAGCGCGGCAATGCGTCTTGTAATTAATCATAACGGTCGGCAGCGTGTCCTCGGAACGCTGAACAATTTTCAAGATTGGGTGTTCTCTTATTCCATCCGAGAAGTTCGTTTGTCTCCGAACGGGCGCAATGTCGTTGTCCTGCTGGACAAGACAGAACGCACTTTTGAAGGAGTCTTGAAAACTACTGTTGTACAAGGCTTTGTTCTTTAGACTTGCTATATTCCCAGGTTTTAACCTGGGAATTATCAAAACTTACGCAGAACCCCTATATGTAAGGTTCACAACGCGCACCTACAGATAGAGTCTGTGCGTAAGTCCGGGTCTGGTTGTTAATTATTCTTTATTGTGATAATTGATATCAAATCCGCGTTTCCTCGTCGGGCGTAAAGCCGAATCAAGCTGCCAACAAATAATTCGCGCAATTTTCATTTTTTTGACTCACAGTCAACAGTCAACAGTCAACAGTCAACAGTCAACAGTCAACAGTCAACAGTCAACAGTCAACAGTCAACAATATTTCAAAAACTGTTCGATTACACGCTCCAACGACGGTAAAAGGGGCGGCGGAGGTTCGGACAAGACAGATTGGCGGGGTTGTTGCCGATCGCAGAGACTGTTTCTCGATCGGCAACAACCATTTTTGGGCTTCTCATAAAAATTTAAGTTTGCTCAATTCGCTGTTGCTTTATTGTGAAGCAAGCGGTAAAACTAGGTTACACAACTGCAATAACCGTGCCTATTAATGCCAAGGATTGTTTGCCAATTTTAATCATGTTCCCTGAGTAAAGGTGATTTCACAAATGACCGCTTTACTATCTCTAGACCGAGATGAAATCTTCAGAACCGATGAGATTTGGAGCAACACCTATCAAAGAAGCTAAAACTTCACCGCTGCTGGCTACTGTAATTAATGTGCCGTCAGTTCCCGGCGAAATTGATAGCTGTCCGAAGGTCAAGCCATTGATTAATTGCACGGTATCTTGAGACTTGACGAAATTAACGATCGTATCAACTCCCAATCCGACACCTAAAACAAAAACATCGTTGCCCCCACCGCCGACTAGAATATCGTTTCCTAAACCGCCGTTGAGGGTGTCAAAACCTTTGCCACCATTCAGGACATCGCTGCCGTCGCCCCCGACAAGCATATCGTTGCCTCGTAAACCCATAAGTACGTCATTCCCTTCCACACCGTTGATGATGTCGTTGCCGCTGGTGCCAAACAGGATGTCGTTGTCGGGACTGCCGTTGATGCTGTTATCAGGAGGGTTATTGCCTGGAGTGCTACCGGTGTCAGAAACAAAGACATCGAGGCGGCTATTGAAAGTAAAGTTAGTATCCCCCGGTACGAGGTTACTAGCCTCAGATGAAAACGCTACTTTCTGCCCATCTGCAGAGATGGAGGACTCGAAGGACCCGTTGTTCCCCTGATTGCCTGCTGAGTCAACAGAGACGCGGGTGGTGGTATTCGTCAACAAATCCCGCACGAAGATATCGTGGCTATTGTTACTATCCCCCGGCACGAGGTTGGAGGCATTAGAAGAAAACGCCACAAACCTCCCGTTGGCTGAGACGGAGGGGCTGAAGACGGAGGAATCGTTCGCCTGATTGCCGGCTGAGTCAACAGAGACGCGGGTGGTGGTATTGGCTAGCGTGTCCCGCACGAAGATGTCGTGTCTATTGTTAGTATCCCCCGGCACGAGGTTGGTGGCATTAGAAGAAAATGCCACCAACCGCCCGTCGGCTGAGATGGAGGGTTCGCCGAACCCATTATTCCCCTGATTACCTGCTGAGCCAACAGAAACGCGGGTGGTGGTATTCGTCAACAAATCCCGCACGAAGATGTCAGGGTTATCGTTAGTATCCCCCGGCACGAGGTTTGTGGCATCAGACCTAAATGCCACAAACCGCCCGTTGGCTGAGATGGAGGGTTCGCCGGAATACTTGTTTCCCTGATTGCCGGCTGAGTCAACAGAGACGCGGGTGGTGGTATTGGCTAGCGTGTCCCGCACGAAGATGTCAGGGTTATCGTTAGTATCGCCCGGCACGAGGTTGGTGGCAAAAGATAAAAATGCCACAAACCGCCCGTCGGCTGAGATGGAGGACCCGACGGAATGGCTGTTCCCCTGATTGCCTGCTGAGTCTACAGAGACACGGGTGGTGGTATTGGCTAGTGTGTCGCGCAGGAAGACATCGTTTTTATTGTTACTGTCCCCCGGCACGAGGTTGGTGGCATTAGAGGAAAATGCCACAAACCGCCCGTCGGCTGAGATGGAGGACGCGACGGAAATGCCGTTCGCCTGATTGCCGGCTGAGTCAACTGAGACACGGGTGGTGGTATTGGCTAGCGTGTCCCGCACAAAGATATCGGATTCAGCGTTAGTGTCCCCCGGCACGAGGTTGGATGCTGGAGATCCAAACGCCACAAACCGCCCGTCGGTCGAAATGGAAGGATGGGAGGATACTGATGGGCCTTGATTGGCCTGATTGCCTGCTGAGTCAACTGAGACGCGAGTAATATTCATAAGCCCTGATATTTCAATAGTCCGAACTGTTTTTATTTCGTAGTCTGAAACCCTCGATTTTCCGTTGGTAGCTCGATCGCCTTGGAGCCTTGAAACCCTTATTCTACGGCTGGTAATCAAAAACTGTCCCAAGTATTGATATTTAAGAGTACAACTTTGGAGATGGGTTTTGCGATCGCACGGCAATTGGGGCTATTTACACTTTATGCCCTAACAGCCTTGGCGGTTGCTATATCAATATATTTTAAAATTTCCCTCTTCCTTCCTCCCTCTTTCTTTTTCCTTGAATATCTGCCTCCTGACTATTGACGAATGCTCAATAATTAATCCGTGTATCCGTGTCAAAATCCATATATTGCCTCACCGAAAGCATCCAGGATACAAGCCCCCGGATTCATCCGTCCAGAAATAAAAAACCTGTATCCGATGAAACTTGCCCCCCGAATTTATCCGTGGGGTCAAGGCTTCAATTCTTTAATCTAAAATCTAAAATCTAAAATCTAAAATCGATTGACTTCATGCCTGCATCACAACCCGTTCCGGGAGACTGACAATAAAAGTTGAACCTTTACCGTCTTCGCTTTCGACGCTAATTTCGCCACCGAGAATTTGACACAAACGCTGGCTAATTGTCAATCCCAAACCTGTGCCTCCATACTTGCGGGTAGTCGAAGCATCAGCTTGGGTAAAAGGTTTAAATATCTGCTCTAATTGCTCGTTTGTCATGCCGATGCCGGTGTCGCTGACTCGAAACATTAAAACTTGAGAAGTGTAGCTTGAACCCGATTGAATATCATTATTTTTATTTGGTTTCGTCGGTCTTGATTTTTCAATTTTAATTCTTTCCACGCCGATAGTAATGACGCCTTTTTCGGTAAATTTGGCAGCATTGCTGAGCAAATTAAGGAGAATTTGCCGCACTTTCGGTTGATCGGCGTACATTGTGCCGAGTTCGCCTTTTGTTTTTAGTGCTAAAGCATTGCCTTTTTTTTCTACTAGCGGTTGAGCCGTAGTCATCACTTCTTCAATCATGGTCGCCACGTCGAAGTTTTCCAAATAAAGGGTGACGTGACCGGCTTCTATTTTGGAAATGTCGAGGATGTCGCTGATCATATCCAGCAGGTGTTTGCCTGCGGTTTGAATTTTTTCTAAGTCCGGGAGAAAGTCTTCTGAACCGGAATCTTGAGCATCTTCTTGCAGCATTTCGCTGTAGTTAATGATGGCGTTGAGGGGGGTGCGTAGTTCGTGGCTCATGTTGGCGAGAAATGCACTTTTGGAGCGGTTAGCAGCTTCGGCGGCTACTTTTGCTTCGTGCAATTCTTCTGTGTATTCCGCTACTCTTTGGATTAGTTCGTTGAGGGAAATTGCTAGCATTCCCACTTCGTCGGAAGTAGTGACGGGTACTTGCAGGTCAAAGTTAGATTCTTCTGTCACTCGCTGAGCAATGAGGGTGGTGGCTTCTAGGGAGCGAGCGATCGCCCCGCTGGTGTATGCTGCTAGAATTGCTGCGATCGCACCTGATATCAAGAGAGAGCCAACGAGAATGAGAGTTCCGAGTTTTTCGGCATTTTCGTAGGTTCTCAATGCCTCGTCTGCTTTCTCGCGAAAGTTGACGGCCAGTTGGGCTGAATCCTCGGAAAACTGTTTGAGTTTCAAAGCAGTTTCGCCCGCCACAAAATTGTTCAAGTTCCGCCCGAAAGCCTGCTGCTGTTGCGGATTCAAAGCAGATAATTTCGCAGTAGCCAACAATTTTTGTACTTGTTGAAAGTATGATTCTACGGTTTTGCCGTTGACTTGAGCGAACTGTTGAAGCAGTTGGTAGTCTTTGGCAATATCGGCATTCTTCGTCGGCGGTAGGGTTTGCAGTTGTTCGAGGATGCCGCTCATCTGAGCAACGCGAGTCAGGAATTCCGATCGTTCCTGATCGAAAATTTGCGGTTTGGTCGTCAGACTCGCGAGCTCTTGCTGCTGAATTCTGACTTCCTGCACCGTGTTATTGAGGTTTGTCAGGATTTCCGCTTTATCTCGGTCGATCGCTAGTTTTTCTCTAACTTGCTGTTTGTGATAGGATTCTACTCCCCGTCCCGCCACAGCACCCAAAACGGCAATACCAATGACCAAGGCGTATCCGCAGCCGATTTTCTGCCTGATACCTAAGCGGCCCAACAGACTTTTCAACCCTATTTGAGGACGGTTCTGCAGTTGATTTTTCAAAGCTAAGGTTAAAGACATGGGCAATGTACTCGTCACCTTTGAGAGGCACCATCTATATTCTAATTGATGCCTGCATGAGGGTAAATAAAGTTCTGGCTTCAAGCCAGGTTTCGGCAGTTGTGGGGTCTTTGCAGGGTTCCACAGCTCGATCGGCTTGACAGTTTGGAGCAGTTATGCGTAACAAATTATAGCAGAAGGAAGAAGGCTCTTCGGCTGCCTTCGGCTACATTCCCTTCGGCGATGCGATCGGGCAAGTCGCGGTTCCTGAGCCAAGTCGAAGGGCAGGGCAAGTCGCTCAGAGTAAAAAAAGCAAGAAGTAAGAACCAGTCAAAGGCATGGTTTCACTAATTAAGAACCTACTCACCGTCTGGCGTGGTTGCGAGATAAGTTGCGAGTTATAAGTTGCAAGTTATGAGTTAGATTTCTGATTAAAAACTCTACTCTACTCGCAACCCACAACTCTATCGCTGTTCCCCTACTGGCAAAGTCGAAATTGTGCTATCTCAGCAGGAATTCTTGAAGCATTAGGTACGCTAGCAGAGGCAGGAACGAAGATTCCCAGGCCGTAACTGCAACCCTCTGCCGTCGTGCATTCCCCAGGCTTAGCAGTGATTTGATATTCGCCTTGGGAGGGGGGAGTAAAAGAGATTGACGCCAATTCGCCTGTTTTTTGACTCACAGCGACTTCCTGACCGCTTGCATCCTTGAGAGATAAGTTTAAATCCTGGCAATTTCCGTCGCAAGTGGCAACAAAAACATACTCCACATTAGGATGCAGCGTTGCTCTAAAAGGAGATGAAACTTGCTTGCGAACTTGGCCCAGCAACGGCAAAAATACTAATTTTTGACCGTTGCTTTTCCGCTGGTCAACTTCTGTTTTCAAGCGACAAATAACCGTTTTTTCGTTTTCGGTCAGTTCTTGAGCAATCGCATTTCCTACAATTGCAGTACCGAGGATCAGGGCAAGGCCGGAAATAACCAGATGTTTGAAATTCATTGATGTCCCTTAAAGTTAATTTTGGGTGATTGCAATAGACCGCTTTTGTCAGCAGTCTATTAGTTTATCTGGAGCCTATCACATTTGTTGACTTTTCCGAAAAAACAGGTCGGAGAAAAGTGCGATCGAACTCATGTCTAGTTTGAGATGGATCTGGCGTCAGCTATCGCCGAAACTCCACAGATTGTAGACCGTAGGAGCAGAACCTCGTCCTGATTGTATTCTACTAAATTAGGACTATCGGCATCGGTATCTAGAAACCCGCTTTCTGGGCCGATGCGGAGCAGCTAAACCTAAGATTTATAGTAGAGACGGGGTTTAACAAAACCTGAGTAAGTCCAAGACTGTAAATGTCTGATACAGGTTCCCATATTCCACGCCAACAACATAATCCTGTCCCTGTCAATATACAAATCGGTTGAAACTTGTGGCAATACTAGACTAACAAAACTCCGAAGGCAAGAGTTAGCTCGTACTCCTACCATTTTCCTTCTTTTTACCCGATCGCGAAGTCGAGCGGGTTTCTTCCAATCATTTATCACTGTTCCGAAATTTCCACGCGGGAACAAACTTAGAATCTCCCCAAACGCCGCGGCGATTTTTCTTAGCTTCGGCTTCCGCTTGTTCCAAAATACTTGCACTCGGACAGTTTTTCAAGTAAGGACGGTAAACCATTGCTAATCCTTCGCGGGTCAAAACTTCTTGGGCAAATGTACCATTTGGCAAGCGAACTTCGCTAACTTTGCGGCCGTAGCGGTCAGTATCCGTGACGGTCAAAACAACGCGACCGCCTCCTTGTTTGACTAGCTGCTGCATTCTTTGGTGCGCTAGATTTCCCCACTTAAATTGATTTTTTTTTGCTGCTGCTTTGCTATTTTTCTCAGCATTTGTGTGCGCGACTTCCGGTGCATCTATGCAGGCAAAACGCACTTTTATATCTTTCCCGGCGTTATCGCTGGCGACGAGGGTGTCACCGTCGCTGACTCGCTTGACAGCATAGTTGTTGGGCGCTAACTTTTGTGGACACCCGAATAGTAGCAATAGCAGAGCAACTGCACTTAAGGTTTTTATTTTTGGGAAAAGGGCGATTTTAGGTTGGCTCATATTTCTGTGTTTTATTTAGTTTCCATCCAATTTTGCCCAGCGTGGATGTCAACTATCAGCGGTACGCTAAGTTGCAGAGCATTTTCCATCGCAGTTCTAATTTTCGGCTGCAATTCTTCCCATTCATCGGGAGGTACTTCAAATATTAATTCATCGTGAACTTGCAGCAGCAGCCGCGCCTGATAGTTTTGCAAAATTTTGTGTACCTCAATCATGGCAAGTTTAATGATATCAGCACTGGAACCTTGAATGGGAGCGTTGGCTGCCGCCCGCAAAGATTGGGCGTCATCTCTGCTGAGAGATTTAAGTTCGTTTGAGCGAATGTCTTCGGGATTGCTGCCTTGTAAGCGGCGGAGGCTGCCATTTTTATCGAAGTTTAGATAGCGGCGGCGGCCTAGAATTGTGGTAACATAGCCGAGGGCGATCGCCTGTTTTTTTACTTTCTCCAAATATTCAAAAACTTTACTGTAACGCTCGTTAAATCGCTTAATAAACTCTTTGCCGTCTGCTGCGCTTTTACCCATCGATTTGCCAAACTTAATCGCCCCCATACCGTAAACTACCCCAAAATTAATCGTCTTGCCAAACCTGCGCTCGTCAGGAGTTATTTCTTCCTTTTCAAACAACAGTTGAGCCGTCACAGTATGCACATCTCGGTTATTTTGGTAAGCTTCAATTAACACAGGTTCTTGACTCAAATGAGCCAAAATTCGCAGTTCGATTTGAGAATAGTCAGCCGACACCATCAGCCAACCTGCTTCTGGTAAAAAAGCCTTGCGAATTTGCCGTGAAAACTCTGTGCGGATGGGAATATTTTGTAAATTGGGATTGGAAGAAGAAAGCCTTCCCGTACCAGTTGCAGCTTGGTTGAAATCTGTATGCACTCGCCCAGTATCCGCACGCACTAACTGAGGCAAAGCATCGACATAAGTTGATTTCAACTTGGATAATGTTCGGTGTTCTAATAAATCGTCTACAATCGGGTGGTCTCCTTGCAATTTATCCAAAACAGCCGCATCTGTAGAGTATCCCGTCTTAGTTTTGCGAGACTTTTTCTGAAACTCATCGGGGATTTTTTCTAACAAGATTTCGCTGAGTTGTTTCGGGGAACCTAAATTAAACTTTCTCCCCGCTGCTTGATAAGTTTTTTCTTCTATTTCTGTTAAGCTCTTTTCTAGCTGTTGCGACAGTTCTTGCAGGTAAGCTGAATCAATGCGAATTCCGCAGTATTCCATTTCTGCTAAAACTGGTTCTAGGGGCTGTTCTACTTCCAGCAATAACCCCTCCAAAGTTTTTCCGGGAAAGCTAGATTCATCAGCTTCCTTCAATTTGGCTTTAAGTTCCCCAACTAAGTGAAATGTAGTGTAAACATCCATGCCGCAGTAGTCGGCTACTTCTCGAATGCTGATGTCAGCAATTGTTTTGTTTTTTGGTACTAATTGATTATAACTTTTGGGATTAGTGCGTAAGTATTCCCTTAACGATTCGCTGACACTGTGATTGTCTTCTGACTCGACTAAGTGTTTCTTGGACAATTCGCTGAGACTGTGGCTGGTTTCGGGATTGAGTACGTAACTGGCTAGCATGGTGTCGAAGACGACTCCGGCTAGTTTAATTCCCTGACATCGCAGGATCGATCGATCGAACTTAGCATTTTGCAGCGCTTTCGGATACTTCTCGCTTTCCAAAATCGGACGCAAAGCATTTAAAACTGTGGCTTTGTCCAAGTTTGTGCCCGTTTTGTGTCCCGTGGGAATGTAAGCGAGATCCTCTTCACCGATGCCCCAACAGCAGCCAATTCCGACTAATTCGGCGTCTCGCGGTTCGAGGGCGGTGGTTTCGGTATCCCACGCCACGGGTGAGGTTTTGTCGGTTAAAGTTTCCAGCAGTTGGACTAATTCGTTTAACTGTTCGGTTGTTTGAATTATTCGGGGTTTAATTGGCGGTTGTTTCTGTTGCTGAGCGGCTTTTTTTCTCTCCATATCTGCGTTAGTTTCGTCGGGAGAATAGAAATCTAATGCTTTATCTTCTGAATTTTCAAAAGTTTGAGGTGACGTGGGGTGGGCATCTTGCCCGCCCTGTTCCAAGGGCTTTTCTACACCCTCCAATGGCTCTTTTACACCCTCCAATGCCTGTTCTAGGGTGTTTTCAGACGAGGCAGAGCCTCTGGATATGCGTTCCCGGGCAGAGCCTGGGAACGAGGATTCCTCTTCTTGTTTTTCCTTTTCTTCAACACCACCAAAACGCTTTTGAATTTGTTTAACTTTGCTTAAAAATGTTTTAAATTCCAACTTTTCCAGCATTGGAATCAAGGCTGATTCGTCAAAACCTATAAGCTTGCAATCTTCTAAGTTGATTTCTAATGGCACGTCTTGGACAATTGTCGCCATGCGTTGAGAATGATAAGCAGCTTCTTTGCCTTCTTCTAGCTTTTTCTTAGTTGCTCCTTTAATCTCATCAATGGCTGCATAAATTCCATCTAGGGAATTGTAAGCTTCCAGCAATTGCAGGGCGGTTTTGTCGCCGATGCCTTTGACTCCGGGGATGTTGTCGGATTTGTCGCCGCAGAGGGATTTGTAATCTATTACTTGTTCGGGCAAAATACCGAGTTTGGCTTTGACTTCTTCCGGGCCGTATTCTTGGGATTTGCCTTTGCCCGATCGCCTGAGTTCATCGGTACTCAAATATAATACGCTGATTTGTTTTTCGGTTTCTACTAATTGAAACAAATCTCGATCGCCCGTGAGGATTTTGACCTGATAACCGGCCGCGCTGGCTTTGTTTGCCAAAGTTCCCAAAACATCGTCGGCCTCGTAGCCGGGAGCAGTTATTGCAGGTAAATTCAAATAGCTGAGGAGTTCTTGCAGGTTTTTGATATCGGGAATAAAATCTTCGGGAGTTTCCGCACGACCGGCTTTGTAAGTTTCGTCTGCTTCGTGGCGAAATGTGGGCGTGGCGAGGTCAAAGGCGATCGCCATATACTGGGGGTCGTGAGCCGCCATTACTTCCAGCAGCGACTTGAGAAAGCCAAAACAGACGCTGGTGGGAATGCCTGTCGTAGTTCGCAAGCCTCCGTCTCGACTTTTGGCGAAGGCGAAGTAGGAGCGAAAGGCCAGGGAGTGACCGTCAACTAAGATGAAGATGGGAGCTTGATTTGCCGACACAGACACAAATACCGATCGCACGAAAGGATTTTCTCATTGTACTCAGTTGTCCGCCTGCATTGATCGACCAGAAGGATGGCCCGCAGACTTGAGGACGCTTGACACTTGAGCGGATCTCGGCTTACTGTGCAGCTTGGCTGAGAATAGTACAAGATGTTAAGTACGATTCCCTACGGGATAGCTTCGCTTCACGCGAATTTACAAACACCTGCCCCAAGCCTATGGCTGACATTAATCGATGCTACGAAATCCTCGAAATTGAGCCGGGAAGTTCCCTAGAAGAAATTAAGCGTGCTTACAGGGATTTAGCGTTTGTGTGGCATCCCGATCGGTTTGCCCACAACGATCGCCTGCAACAAAAAGCTCAACAAAGATTAACAGAAATTAATGAAGCTTACCAGCAGTTGGTGTTGTTTCTGAGTCAGCCTGAATCATCGAGGTCGATCGAAAAACAGTTTCCGCAGCCACCGCCGCCTGCGCCGGAAAAGCCGCTGAGAAGGCCTTCTCGAAAATCAGCCGCTAGGCCTGGTTCCCAGCGCAGTCAAACCCGCCCAAAAACCGCCTCCAAAAAATTTCAAACTCAAAAGAACTCTTCAAGCAAGAAACGATTTACAACTCAAAATCGCCAAGCGTGGCGGGGCAGAAAGCAACCAGGGCGAAGCGTTGCGAGGGAAGCACGGCCATCTCAACACTATCGAAAGCTTACCTCGAAAAGGAAAAAAGAATTTTCAACTCAATACTCAAAACCGCGAAGCGCGCCGAGGGAAGTGCGGCCATCTCAACACTATTCAAGCTTCCCTTGGTGGCCGCTGGCAATCGCCGTGGCGAGTTACGCTTTGACCGGTTGGATTTTGACGAAATCAGCCGCCCCGCTGTGGATGTGGGCTTTAATCTGCGGTGCAGATTGGCTGTGGGCCGCGATTTTGCTGGCGGAGGGTTCAGCAACGCCTAGAGTGTGGCTGGCGGCGTTAGTTTTGGCTGGGGCGGTAGGGGGGTCGATCGCTGGTTTTCAGGCGGGAGGAAAGGTCACAGGGGCTGCTTGGGCCGCAGTTGGGGCTGGTTTGGGGGCGATCGCCAGTTCCGAGGCTGAGTCTCGGGCTGTGGCTGCTGTTTTGGCTGTAGGGGGAGTAGTGACAGTGGTGGGATTGCTGGCGGGAACGGTTCCTGGGAATTATTGGGTTAAGGCGTTGGTGGCGGCCGTGTGTTGGGCGATTGTCGGCTTGACGTGCGGGCTGGCGACGGAACTAGGCGTCAATTCTGGCGGCCCCGTCGGGCTCTCTGGTGCGATCGGGCTGGGGATTGGGGGGTGGGCTGGGGCTTGGGCTGGGGCGGGCTTGGAGGCGATCGTCCAAGCCTTTGCTATCGCCGGGTCTAAGACTGTTTATGGGGCTTGGGCTGCGATCGGCATTATTGCTGGAGTTGTGGCGCGGATGGTAGCTGCAGAAAGGTTGATCCACACCAGCAGCGGGCTTTACACGGTTATCCTGTTGGTGGCTACTTCGGGTTTCGGGCTGTGGCTGGGAAGTTGGTTGGGCGATCGTATCTTTTAAATTAGCCAGTTGTCAGTTGTCAGTTGTCAACAGTCAACAGTTAACAGTCATGAGCATTGCAACCGGAATTGATCTAAATTCCAGCACTTATCGCTTTTCAGCAGCGCTTCAAACTCAGACCTTGGCAAAGCCTGACTGAAAATATAGCCTTGAATTTCGTCACATTCGTGCTCGCACAAAAAATCAAGTTCCTCCTTATTTTCTACGCCCTCAGCCACCACCGTCATGTTCATGCAGTGTGCCATTTGAATAATCGCTATTGTGATCGCTGCATTTTGGCGATCGTCTGCAATGTTGCAAATAAAACTCTTGTCTATTTTTATCGCATCAAACGGAAAGCGTTTCGGATAACTCAAAGAAGAATATCCAGTCCCAAAATCATCAATTGCTATCCTAATCCCCTGATCTTTCCACATCGTAAAAGCTTTAGCTGCTGCAATTTCGTCTTGCAAAACCAGACTTTCCGTCAGTTCTAATTCCAAACACTTGGGATCAAGACCAGTTTCTGTTAATATCTCCCTGACTCTTTCCGTGAAATTTTTGCGCTCGAATTGACGGGCTGACACGTTAACTGCCACTCGCAGGAGTGGCAAACCTGCTCTTTGCCATGTTTTAGTTTGTCTGCAAGCAGTCTCTAATACCCATTCGCCCAACGGTGCAATCAAGCCCATTTCTTCAGCCATTGGAATAAATTCCCCCGGAGAAACTCGCCCCCGTTCTGGATGATTCCAGCGCACCAAAGCTTCAGCACCAATAATTTTACCTGTTTTGATTTCTATTTGCGGCTGATAGTATACTTCAAATTCTGAGCTTTTTAAAGCCTGGCGCAGTGAAGTTTCTTGAAGAAGTGTATTAATAAAAAAATTAGCATTCTTTGCAGTATAAAAATGATAAGTATTGCCGCCTTTCTGCTGAGATTGATACATTGCTATATAAGCATTTTTCAGCATTTCATCTCCGTCAGTGCCGTCTCCGGGATACAAGCAGATCCCCATACTAGCAGTGACAGAGACTTCGCAATCTTTGACAATCATACCTTGGGATACAATATCTAAAATGCTTTGAGCAATCTTAGCCACATCCTGTTTTTCTGCAACTGGTTTGAGAATCAGCGCGAATTCTGCCGCTTCCAAACGAGCAACAATATTAATGTTGTCCATGCAGTTAGTTAGGCGCTGGGCGATGCTGCAAAGCACTGAGTCGCCGATATCGTGTCCCCAGGTACTGTTAATGCGGTTGATTTTATCTAAGCTAAGCGTGACAACGGGAATGACTCCTGACAATTCTTTTTGACCATCTAATACTCGACTTAAATTTTCTCGCAAAAATGAACGATTCGGCAAATTGGTCAAGCTGTCATACTGATGTCGGTAGAGTGCCAGTTGAATAGTTGTGTGCAAGTTTTTTTCTTCAAAGGGCTTGACAATATAGCCGAACGGTTTTGTACTATGTACTCGTCGCAAAGTAGTTTCATCGGCATAAGCTGTTAGATAAACTACCGGAATTTGAAAGCGCAAGCGAATTTCTTCGGCTGCTGTAATGCCGTCGATTTCTCCTTGCAGGTTAACATCCATTAAAACTAAATCCGGGCGCAAGTTGGCGGCCGATTCAATCGCTTCTTCTCCAGAATAGACCATGCCAGTTATTCTATATCCTAGAGATATCAAACTGTCGGAAATGTCTTCCGCAATGATGCTCTCGTCTTCAACGATCAGAATTTTTTTGTTGGACACTAATTTTTCTCCTCAGAGTGCAACTTGGGTTGAGAAAAGGTTATTCTAAAAGTCGTGCCAGGAGTTTCTAACAGTTCTATTTTCCCCCGGATTTGCTTGACTAAAGACCCGACCAGTCGCAAGCCCAAAGTTCGGGCTTTGCGATAATCTAAGTCTTGAGGGAAACCAATTCCGCTGTCGCTCACAGTTAGCACGCAAACTCTGTTATTATCTAAAGTGAAATCAATGTTAATTTTACCTTTAACTTGTCCTTTAAAGGCATATTTTAGGGCATTTGTCACAAGCTCGTTGATAATTAACCCGCAAGGAACTGCCGTATCAATATTAAGAGAAGACGGCGCAATATTTGTTTGCAACTTAACGCCTTCTGCATGAAGTTCATAAGCTTGGAATAAATTGTGGGCGAGATTTTGGATGTATTCAGCAAAGTCAATGTTTGACAAGTCTTTGGATTGATACAATTGTTCGTGAACCAGGGCCATTGATCTGACTCGGTTTTGACTTTCTTTTAACATTTCACTAACGTGGCTGTCTTGGATGTAGCGTGACTGAAGTTTGAGCAAACTGGAAATAACTTGGAGGTTGTTTTTGACACGGTGGTGAATTTCTTTGAGGAGAACTTCTTTTTCTGCGAGGGATGCTTTGATGCCATCTTCGTCGCGCTTGCGATCTGTAATATCCCGCACTACTCCTTGAATTACTTTTCGTCCCTTAATTTCCATTGCATTTAACAGCACTTCAGCGGGAAATTCTGAACCGTCGAGTCGTTTATGTACCCAGTCAAAGCGACAGCTACCTGTTTGCATTGCTGTCGATATTCTCTGTATTGCTAGACTGGATGAGTCTTGTCCACTAGGCTGAAATTGTGGGGAAAAGTCGCTCAGTTTTTTGCCGTAAAATTGTTTTGTGTTGCTACAGCCAAATATTTTTAAGGTAGCGAGGTTGCAGTCAAAAAACTCCTTTTCGTCAAGCAACATTACTGCGTCGCTGGTGGCTTCATAAAGGCTGCGAAATTTGTGTTCTGATTCTTGCAACGAGCAGATCAATTGGTTTTTGAGAGCTTCCGCACGCTTGCGGTCGGTAATGTCTATTCCTACGGAAACTGCTGCGCTTCCCTGATGATATTTCTGAGCTACTATCAAATAGTTGCGGACGAAACCGTTAATTTCAATGTCTATTTCTTGCCAGGTTTGCTGAGATGAACTGTCAAAAAATTTTCTGATCAGTTCTCCAAAAGTCGAGCCTTTGTCGAGAAAGTTGATTTCTTGACCGACAAAGCTTTCAGGAGACAGGTTGAATGAGGTTGCTAAGTGCTGGTTGACTCCTATATACCGCAAATCTGAACTAATCCAAGAAATCAGTCCGGGTACGGCATCCAAAACGGCGCGAAGTTGGTCTGTAGCTTCTTGGAGTGCTTCTTCCGATCGCTTGTGATCGCTAATATCTGTCGCCGTTCCGCACAAGCCTAAAATAGCGCCGTTTTCAGCTTGGTTGACGATGCTGTTGACGCGCAGGTGGACGGGAGTACCGTCTTTACGAATGTGTACTGTTTCGTAAGGAGAATTAGCTGTTTGTGGCTGAAGTTTGGTTCTCGCTAAAAGTTGGGCAAATATTTCTCTTGGTCTACTTTCTTGATCGGGAACTAAAAAATCGGTGAAGCGGCGTCCGATCATTTCTGGCGGTTCGTAACCGTAGATGCGTTTGGCGGCGGAATTGACAAAAGTCAAGAGGCCTTCAATATCGATCGACCAAATCAATTCTTGGGAGGTTTCTACGAGGTTGCGGTACTTTTTTTCGCTTTCGGCAAGTGCTGCATTGAAGACTGCCGTCTGCTGCTGAAGTCTCTCTTCTAATTCTTGATTTGCCGTTTCCAGAGTTGCGATGGAGTGCTCGCGCTCGGTAATTTCAGTAGAAACACCAACTGCGCCGACAACTTCGCCGTTTCCATCTCGCAGGGCTGCCGATCGAATTTCGTGAATAAAATGCCCCTCTCGGGCATTCCAATTGTGATCGTTTCCTGCTAATACCTCAGCAATATTTTCTAACATATCTGGTTGGCTGCTGTAAACTTCAAAAATCGATAGCCCGACAGTTGCACATGGTTTGAGTCCCAAATTTTCTAATCCTTTCCCTGCTGCAAGGGTTAACTTGCCGTCTCTGTCTGTTGCCCACAGGAAAATAGGGGCACAACTGACAGCGGCGTGAAGGGTTTCGTTGGCTTGTTTGAGCCGATCGATTTCTGCGTGAAGCAGATCCTGGGTGGTGTTTAGTTCTACCGTTAGTCGATCGGCTTTTTGCTGCCAACTGGCAGCAGTATCGCACATTTCTGCGAGATTGCGGGAACGGCAGATGGATTGGTTGCAGTGTGACATGGTTACTCTAGGGCGCACTGTATATTTAACCCTAGCCTATCTTTTAAGAATAAACTTTTTCAGTCAAATATTACAATTAGCAGGAATACTCATCCGACCCAGATGCGATATATTAAAGCTACTTTAAAGGATTCAGAAATTGCGGCTCGCTCAGGCTTTTCGGCGACAGTTCACAAATTGATAATAAGCTGAATAATGCCTGCCAGTCGGTATTTTTACGGTAACTATTTGTAGTAGTGCAAAAATAAGTTCCGCGATTTTCGGCTTGCACAATAACTGGGATTGTAAATTTATTATATTTGTTTGCGTAGATTCACGCACCGAGGAATCTAGAATCTGGAATTTGTAAATATAGCCAGCACCTGAATGGTTAGGAGGTACTTAATTTGTGAAAATCATGAGGTCGATTCCCTCTTGTTTCTGCCTTCTGCCTTCTGCATTCTTCCCTATGCCCTATGCCCTATGCCCTATGCCCTATGCCCTATGCCCTATGCCCTATTCCCTATTCTCTATTCTCTATTTCTTCCATCCGCTACATCCGTGGAGCGAATCCGTTGCCGAACTTCCTTCTTCCTTCAATTAACTCCCCAAATTTTGACAGTTTTATCTAAACTGCCGCTGATAATAGTTGCACCATCGCTGCTAAAAGTAAGACAAGTAACAGAGTTTTGATGTCCGCTGAGAGTGTGAATATGTTCGCCGGTACTGGCATTCCAAAATTTGATATTACCATCAGCACTAGCACTGACAACAGTGAGTCCGTCGGGACTAAAGGCGATCGCATTTATCGAGTTAAAATGCCCTGCTAAAGTGATTGAACTATCTGGATTCGATAGCTGCCGCAGTTGAATATTTCTGTCCCAGCCGCCAGTAGCCAAAGTCTGCCCGTCTGGGCTGAAAGCCAGACAATTCGCGTAACCCTTAATTGTTTGGGAGCATTCTCTGCTGCGGAGGTTCCACAGTTTAATTGTACCGTCAGAACTGCTGCTAGCGAGAGTTTGTGCGATCGGGCTAAAAGCAAGACTAACAATTCCTGCTTTATGAGCTCCCCAAGTTAAAAGACTGCCAAAGGTACAGATTAACTTACCCGTCTCTAAATTCCAAATTTTGATAGTAGTATCTGCCGAACCTGTGGCGATAACTTGACTGTCGGGACTGATGACAATTGCGCTAATTTCCGCTTCATGTCCGAGGGAAGTATGCTGCAATTCTCCTCCCTGCCAAATTTCGATCGCGCGGTGTTTCGGAGTATTTCTGCTCCTCACAAAAACTTCGCTTTCTTGGCAAAGCACAAAAGTTTCTTGAGCGCGGGGATACTTGTCAACACTATAGAGTATTTCTCCTGTCTCTACATCGCAAATTCTAACTATTTTCCCGTGCAAACTCGCCGTGCGAGATCCTCCGGGACTAATCGCAACATTTGTCCCAGTTTTCACACTGCGGATGCAGTCAAAAAGCTTGTAAGGCACGAAGTCTTTTAAAGCTTGGCGCACTAGAGGTTCTGTCCTCGATCGCAAAATTAAATAAGCAACTCGCTGCACTTCTGGTGCGGAGTCAAGCAGCGCCTCAATTGCTAAATTTAAACCAGCGCCTCCGTATTTAGGAGCATCTTTAACAGCGGCAATCCGAGCCTCGATACTAGGACTGTTGAAGCGCTGCTTGACCCCAGCGATCCCTCCCAAAACAGCGCCGGCGATCGGGATTTGACTTTGGCCGCCGAGGACGGCATCATATTCTCTGGGTTGGTTAGGATTATCGGCCATCATAGGATTTTAGATTTTAAATTTTAGATTTGAAGAATTGGAGGATTGAAGAAAGCGAACTCACGGATGAATCTGGGGAATTGTTATCGGATACTATGTTTTTAATTTCTGCACAGATGAATCCGGAAGCTTGTAACCTGGCTGCTTTCGCTGACGCTCAAACCTGGTTTAAGAGCGCCATTTCTAACTTATTGACTGTTGCACTTGATAGTATTATAATCAAATCAGCGTTTCACACAAAAATCCGAAAGTGATATGTCACACTTCACAACTATCAAGGTTCAGATCAAGAACGGCGAACTGCTACATCAAGTGTTGGAAGAGTTGGGTTATCAAGTAGAGTGCAATGTGCAGGTACGGGGTTATCGCGGTGACAAAACTAATGCGGAGTACGTGATTCGGCAATCCAATGGTTACGATTTGGGTTTTCGCCGCAGCGAAGAGGATTACGAATTGGTGGCGGATTTTTGGGGCGCTCGAATTAATCAGCAGGAATTTGTTAATTTAATTAGTCAAAAATACGCGCGCAAAAGTTTGATGGCGGCGGTGCAGTCAGAGGGTTTTAATGTTGAAGAAGAGGAAACTTTGGCAGATGGAACGCTGAGAGTTGTAGTGGGTAGATGGGTTTAAGACTCGCATTTGATTAACTTGTTTTTACCTATCAAGAGGAATCACCATGTGGCGATCGCCGATCGTACTAATCATTCTCGCGCTAGTAGTTGGCATTGTTGGGGCGATCGCCCTTGGAGCATACCGCTGGCATCTGGGTACCAAGGAACTGCGAGCCAATCTGGAAGCTGCACGCTTGCCGATTAAACCTCTCACATTTGATGCGCGGGAAATCGCCGATTTACCCCAGCCCGTGCAGCGCTACTTTCGTGCGGTGCTCAAGGATGGACAACCGCTAATTGCAACAGCGCGGGTTTCCCACGAAGGCACGTTTAACATGAGCGAAACCGCAGAAAAATGGAGCGCCTTCACCTCAACTCAATTGGTAATTACTCAGCGCCCTGGCTTTGATTGGGACGGGCGAATTGCCATGATGCCCGGTATCAATGCGTTCGTTCATGATGCCTACATTTCTGGCGAAGGCATCCTCCATGCGGCGCTGCTGGGCCTGGTGACTCTGGCGGATATCCGCGGCACCCCAGAAGCGGCACAAGGGGAACTGATGCGCTTTTTCGCGGAGGCTGCTTGGTATCCGACGAGACTGCTGCCGAGTCAGGGTGTTCGCTGGGAGGCGATCGACAATTCTTCCGCCAGAGCAACGCTACAGGATGGCGACACCGCTGTTTCCCTGGATTTCCGCTTTGATGAAGCAGGGCTAATCGCCAGTATCCGCGCCGAGGCCCGCGCCCGTACAGTTAACGGGGGGCTGGTGTTTGCGCCCTGGATTGGCCGTTTCTGGGACTACGAATTGCGAGACGGTATGCGGATTCCGCTCTCCGGTGAGGTGGCGTGGCAACTGCCTGATGGCTCGCTATTTCCCTACTGGCGCGGCCGCATCACGAATATTGCCTATGAGTTTGCACGATGATTCTAGTTTGTGTTGTAGGGTGAGTCTGAGATTTTCTCCCCTATTTCATGGGAACAATCTGATAATTAGAGTACACAGGTAAACGCCTATTAGCAAAAAAAAGTTACTTACCCATGAACATTGCAGAACTGAAGACAGCAGTAAGGGAACTTCCACAGAATGAACTCGCAGAATTTCTCGAATGGCTTGAAGAGTTCCAAGAAGCTCTCGCCGAGCCCCAGTGGATCGAATCTGTACGAGTTAAGATAGATGCTGCTGTTGCCATGTCCGAACATACTCCACCGATTGACGGCGAAACCTTTATTGCAGGGATTTGCGATGTTTCCCAAAATAGCTTGTAGGCTGGGTTATTACTTTCATCGCAAGATGGAGGCAATTTTATTCTTGTTCTTCATCGCTCGAATCAGATTCATTTGCCGCCTTCTTGTCACTATTTGACTCTTCAACTATGCTAGTATTTTGATGAATATTTTCCGATAAACCCGCCTGTTTTAACAAGTGTCTGAGTAGCCCAACTTTTAAAGATTTATTACCGTGAATTGGCACAGAAATTCGGATTGAGCTTCCCGCTTTCCCGTAGATGTGGTGACTGCCTTGAACTCTTAATAATATCCAGTCATTACGTTCTAGCAGCTTGGCTAACTCTTTGCCAGACATGGAGTTCATATCGCAATCTCCATAATTTTGTCTCGCTCATTTGTCTCGATCGATTCAATATCTACACTAAGGCAACCTTCGATTGCTTCATAGAGGTTTTGCAGCAGTTCCTCGAAGGTTTCTCCCTCTGTTGCACAGCCCGGAATAGCAGGAACTTCTGCCCAATATCCGCCTTCTTCTGCTTCGTGAATAATAATTTTGATTTTCAATTGATTCTCCTAATTTCTTTTCAAAACTTACCTTTTCATTACTGTAGGAGACTTTACTCCTCCAAGTCCACCTGTTTAACCTGTTCTAAAGGTATATCTAGCGCTTCTGCAATTTGTTCGTCGCTCAAGCCAAACTGCCGTAATTTATCTATTGTTTCAATCTTAGTTTGATTTATGGTTTCCTCCTGCAAGTCGGGATTTTCCGGCTGAGTTTCATCTGGGGTAGAAGTAGAGGGATTAGGGCAATTATTGACGTAGCTAATTCTGTTATTTTGAAAATTATTATTTTTGCCCAGATTTATATTCTGATTTATCTGTCTTTCTATAACGGATTCAAGATTACTTTTCTTAACGGGTTCGCCAAACACCTCAGATAACATTTGCAAAAGCTCGTGACTAGCCTTTTTAACGTGCTGGGAACTATAACCATAAGTTTCTGCAACATCAGTATACTTTTTACGATTCAGTATTCCCGTGATAATTTTGCGCTGCAAGTTGTTTAGATGTTTGCCTGTCGTGGCGCAGACAGCTTCATCGACAAATTGCAATATCTGAGGACTGTCCATAGGTTGGATGGTGAGATAATTTTAGTTACTATAGCAAACTTTTTCCAACTTTTTGCAACTTTTGGGGCAGCGCATCCGAATTTTAGGAAGTTCCCACTTTTTCCAACTTTTTTTTATGGACAATTTTTGGGCGATCGGTATAGTATGGATGAGTCTGCCATCAGCATCCTACTAGAGTTTTTGCAAATCACCTTAAACCATTTTCTAGCTAAGCCTTCACGCTGCTTGTTACTTCGTCAGCAACCATGATTTTACTGTACCACAAATTAACTCTCGAAAAGTTCGGAAATGCAGTTGGCGGCGATGTATGGATATTTAAGGCCTGATAAAAATTCGTTAGAAGGAAGCAACTCTGTGAAATCTAAGTGGACTGTTTATATCGGTATTTTGCTCTCTGTCTTGGCTATTATAGTAGCTGTCACCACTCCCGAAGTTCGTTATGGTTTGGGACTTGAGACTAATCCATCTCCTAAAAATGCTGAAATCAAAGAGGTTCCTGCTCCTAAAGATGCTGAAATCAAAGAGGTTCCTGTCATCGTTAGAACTGAATCTTCAGCACCTCTTGCAGGTGTTAACGTTGAATTCACATCTCAGAGAGGAATAGCCGCGACAGCAGTTACTGAGTCAAATGGCTACGTCATGGTGAAAATACCTAGCACAAGAGATTTACAAATCACGCTGAGGAAAGAGGGATTTGAAACAATTAGTGAGATAGTAGATCTAAAAGGAGGTTCAGTCGTAACAAAGACATATATATTAAAAAAAAAAACAAGCTGATTTAGGAAATTGCAAAGCAGAGAGTTGCACAGGACGTGCTCCAAAAAATCTTTGCGATCAAGATATGAGTATTTACACTACCGAACTCGTTAGTTTTCCAGAGTTAGGGGAAAAGTTCAAGAATCTGAATCTTGAGATAAAATACTCCGCTAAATGTCATGCTCGTTGGGTCAAACTGCCAACCGTGCCTGGTGCAACTATTTACTTTGAGGGCAAAGATAAAAAACGATTCCAGCCTCTGCGTATGCAAGATGATTATCCAGAACCTCAAGTTACGGGTATGTTGTCTGCAGACATAACAGATATTCGAGCTTGCGTAAGTCGTCCAGGAAAAGAGCCTCTATGCACAGGTTTGGTCAAATAAAGATGGTCGATCGCCCTTAGTTTTTTTAAAGAGCGATCGACTGCTTCTATGTTTGTGAAGCCTATCTAATTAAACCCTTTGCTAGCTTAGATTTTACGCTACTTGTTGCCCCGTCAGCAGCCATAACTTTCCTGTATAACAAATTAATTATCGGAATGTTCGGAAATGCAGTTTGCACCGATGTATGGATATTTAAGGCACGATCAAAAATTAGTTATAAGGAAATAACTCTATGAACTCTAGGTGGACTGTTTATATTGGTATTTTGCTCTCAACTTTAGCTATTATAGTAGCTGTCACCACTCCCAAAGTTCGTCAAATTTTCGGATTTGAAACTAATCAGTCTTCTAAAGATGCTGAAATCAAAGAGGTTCCTGTCATCGTTAGAACTGAATCTTCAGCACCTCTTGCAGGTGTTAACGTTGAATTCACATCTCAGAGAGGAATAGCCGCGACAGCAGTTACTGAGTCAAATGGCTACGTCATGGTGAAAATACCTAGCACAAGAGATTTACAAATCACGCTGAGGAAAGAGGGATTTGAAACAATTAGTGAGATAGTAGATCTAAAAGGAGGTTCAGTCGTAGCAAAGGCATATATATTAAAGAGTACCTCAAAGAGTACCTCATTCTCAACACCGCCAATATCTGCTGATAAACCAACTCCAGTCCCTGTTGGTGCTACTCCTACGGGACTTTCACCCACTCAAATCTCTGCAAAGGAGCCGAAGCCACCAAAAGTCGAGTGTAAAAATTTTGGTGGGACCTTAGCCAATGAGGGTGAATACACAGATATAATTCCTGTTGCAAATAAAGCTGCAAAACCAGTATCAAGATTCTATATTACTAGAAACAGTCCTCGGTCGATTGTGTGTGAAATTCAGAAAAATTTTGGTGAGCTTCCTTTAGCATATGCCTTACCTGAAAATTCGGAATTGGATAGCATAGTAGCTAAAATATACGTTGACGGAAAGTTACGAAAGAATATTGATTTAAATCGTGGTGAAGCATTGAGAGAAAACATAGACATCACAAATGCTTCCACATACAAAGTGGAATTTACTGTGACAGATAAGTCCGACAAAAGTGACTATATTTATGTTCTTCAAAAGTAGCATACTTATCTAACCAGAAGCTAAAAGTAAACAGTTTGTAACTACAAAGGCGATCGCCCTAACCAGAAAACCCAAGTGCGATCGCCCGCAACTACCAAATCGTTTCAACATTAGGAATATCATACCGCCGCGCGATCGCAACTAAAATGCGATCGATCGCGCCTATCTTTCTCAAGCTCCCCTGGAAGTTGCAATTACTACGTTAACCTGCTACCGTTAACATAGACGCATCGTAGGAAAACAACCGATGACACTAACAGAATTACTCCCTACCATTAGACAACTGTCTGCGATCGACAAACGAGAGTTAATCCGCATTCTAATCGCAGAAGAAGATATCAGTGAGAATATTTTTCCTTTGGAACCTTACAAGATTTACTACTTACCAACCCCCTACGATACTTTTGGTGCTGGTGCAGTGTTGATGCAGGCAATAAATTAGGACTTACACATGGGGCCCAGAAACCGGGTTTTTGCGGAATCTGCTGGCTGCAACGCGTCTTTTCGTAAAAAACCCGGTTTCTTTCTAAAAAAAGCATTGCCGCATCCTTGGCAATGGCTAAGCCACCCCAAAGCCCGTATATTCGCGCACATAGGGCGCTTGAAATCCCAAGATAATATCATCCTTTGCCACACCCATTGCCACCAACTCGTGCGCGACTCGCATCTCCGTTGTATTCTGCTGCAACCAAATCTTACCATCCTTAATATCCAAATGCAGCACACATCCATACACTCGCCGATGCCCATCCCAACCAACATTCGTCACCTGATAATGATCCCGCTGCGTATCAAAAAGCGTTTGGGATTCAATAGCACCATTGGAGATCGGAGTTGCCACATATTCAGTCAATAATGATTGAATCCACTGACGATACTGCTCTAGCTTATCCATTGCACAATCACCTCTTTCACAGGATCGTAAACAATGCGGTTAACTTGATGCTGCTCTACCGAGATTCTTCAACTTTATTGTACTTCCCATCGCGTCTATCTGGAAAAGTGCGCGCCAGCGAAGCTATCCGGAAGGGAATCCCCCGTCAAGTTCGATCGACCTTCTGAACAATAAGTCTATTCTGTGTTTGTAGACCGATCGACCTCACCCTCACCCTCATCCTCCAAAATCTCACCCAAATAGCGCTGCACAAACTCCCGCGCTGCATCTATATCAAGCAACTTTAACGCCACAACCATCTTCACAAGCGTGTTGACCGTTGGATCTATCAACTCATTAAACCAACGATAGACAACAGAACTTCGCACACCCATTGCGATGCCAATTTGTTTTGGCTAATGCCATAGGTGTTCAGCACATCTCTCAAAACTCGACCAGCTTTTCCCATGCACCCCATGATGCCATACCAAGTCCGGCTTAAATACTCCCTTTATTTCTTAGTCTGCGGAGGCAGACTTCGTTTGACAAGAAGCGGTTTCAACCGCCTCCTTCATAAACCAAGTAACTTTCCCCAAAAACCCCTACCTCAAAAACAACTTATACGCCGGATTCTGACTCTCATCCCCATACTGATAGCCCAGCGTATCCAAAAAAGCCTGCCACTCCTGCATCTCATCGGGCGGTACTTGAATTCCCACCACAATTCGCCCGTAATCGGCGCCATTATTTCGATAGTGAAAAACGCTGATATTCCAGTTAGGACTCATCGAACCGACAAACTTCATCAACGCACCCGGACGTTCGGGAAATTCAAAGCGATAAAACAATTCATGATTCGCCAGCATCGAACGCCCGCCCACCATATGCCGCACGTGCAACTTCGTTAATTCATCATCAGTTAAATCCAAAGTCTTGAAGCCACAATCTTCAAAACTTGCGGCTATCTTCACCGCATCCGCACGGTTTTGAATTTGTACGCCGATAAAAATATGTGCCTCTTTCTCATCCGCAATTCGATAGCTAAATTCAGTTAAATTGCGTTTTCCCAGACATTCGCAAAACCTGCGGAGACTTCCCGGTTGTTCGGGAATTGTGACTGCAAAAATGGCTTCGCGGCGTTCGCCAAACTCGGCTCTTTCTGCTACAAAACGCAGGCGATCGAAATTCATGTTCGCGCCGCAAGCAACAGCAATTAATGTTTCTCCTGCGATTTGTTCCCGTTCGACGTAAGCTTTCGCACCTGCGATCGCCAAAGCGCCTGCAGGTTCTAAGATCGATCGCGTATCTTCAAAAACATCCTTAATCGCCGCGCAAACATCATCCGTATCCACCAAAATAATCTCATCCACATACTCCTGACACAAGCGAAAAGTTTCCTCCCCCACTTCCCGCACAGCAACGCCGTCAGCAAATAAACCCACCTGCGACAAACGCACCCGTTTACCGGCTTTCAGCGATTGATTCATTGCATCGGAATCCACCGGTTCGACGCCAATAATCTTAATTTCCGGCCGCAACCGCTTGACATAAGCCGCAATTCCAGAAATCAATCCGCCGCCACCAATTGCCACAAAAATCGCGTGAATTGGTTTTTGATGTTGCCGCAGAATTTCCATGCCGATCGTACCCTGTCCAGCAATCACGTAGGGGTCATCAAAAGGGTGAATAAAAGTCATACCTTTTTCCGCCTCTAATTGACGCGCAAAAGCGTAAGCATCATCGTAAGCATCCCCATGCAAGACTACCTCTCCACCACGGGCTATCACCGCATTTACCTTCACCTGCGGGGTCGTTACGGGCATGACTATGATCGCGCGAGTTCCCAGGTGACGGGCGGCGAGGGCGACTCCTTGGGCGTGGTTGCCGGCGGAAGCTGCAATCACACCTTGTGCTAGCAAATCCGGCGACAGTTGCGCCATTTTGTTGTACGCACCCCGCAGTTTGAAGGAAAACACCGACTGCATATCCTCTCGCTTCAGCAAAAGTTTATTGTTGAGCCGTGCTGATAGATTCGGGGCGCATTCTAGGGCTGTTTCTTGAGCAACATCGTAGACGCGGGCGGTGAGGATTTGTACCAGGTAATCGCAAAGCATGGGGTTAGCAGGTTGGTTGATGCCGGATGGTGGGATAATTGTACGGCACTTGTGTTAGTATTTTGCGACGAATTGGCGATCCTCTTCGAGGGCTTCCCTAACTGGCGATTAAGAGCGGGATAGCTTCGCTTCACGCAACTTTCCAATAATAACTTTTCGCTTTGGAACATAAGGAGCCTGAAGACTATGAATAATATTTCGTTTTTGCCGTTTACCCCTGTTATAAAATCCGGTTTGTGAGCGTATTAGTCCGTCATCCTTAATTTAGTATGTAAAATCATGAACGTACAAATTACAGATTTGCGTGCGGTTGACGAGCCAAAAATTCAACAGGTAGCTAGATTAATAGTTGAAGGTTTTAAAGAGCATTGGCCCGATGCTTGGCCCGATCTAAAATCTGCTTTGCAAGAAGTGCAAGAATCTTTAGGAGCCGATCGCATCAGTCGAATTGCTGTCGGCGACAGCAATCAAGTTTTGGGATGGATTGGCGGGATTAAACAGTATGATGGTAATGTTTGGGAACTGCACCCGCTGGTAGTGAGAACAGAATTTCGCGGACAAGGAATTGGTCGATCGCTCGTAGCTGATTTAGCAGCAGAAGCTAAAAACCGGGGAGGGCTCGTGCTGTGGGTGGGTACCGACGACGAAGACAATCAAACCACTCTTTCAGGCATCAATCTTTATCCTAACGTTTGGGAACACATCGCCAAAATTAGAAATTTGCGCGGTCATCCCTACGAATTTTATCAAAAAATGGGTTTTGCGATCGTCGGAGTGATGCCCGACGCCAACGGAATTGGCAAGCCAGATATTTTCATGGCAAAGCGGTTGTAAAGTTTAATGTAGGTTCTAAATTTACTGTCCGGTGGCTTGCCAATTCAACACTTAGCAAAATTAGTTGTTGAAAGTTTCCCAGAAAATCGGTCTAGTCTGGACGTGCGAACCCCGTTCGAGGGTCGCTAATAAACAAACCCAGAACTAACGAATCCATCACCGTATCCCAGACAGGAGTCAAACGTTCAGCATCATCAACCCAGTAATCAAAAGTAATCAAACACTGAACATTAGAACCCAATCCAATACAGATTCGCGAATAAGCTTCCCGCTGTTCTGGAGGGTCGATAAACTTAAATTGAGTCCAAACAACGCGGGCAGTTTGCCGCTTCAATTGGATAATTTCCCCAAAAGCGATCGGATTCCGGGTATCATCTTCAACCACCTTCTGTAATAGCGGCACCAGCGGAAAATCTGCCCAGTTACCAGGTGGTAGCAAATTAAAAGAAACCTCCAAACGACAATCATCATCCGGCGGCTTTTTATCCGTAAACCGGAACGAATTAGTATCCGGTTCAAAATGCCAATCTTCCGGGACATCAAAGCGGACTGCACCTCTTCCTGCTACAAAAATTCGAGTTCCAGGCTTTGACTTCCAATTGTGGTCTTCTTTGAGTTCTAGAGTTTCCTTGAGCCATTCTTGCTTTTTGCGCTTAGACATAAACAGAACACCAAATTGCTGCTAATGTGTAGTTTTAGACCTTGCAAACACATTTTAACTCTATTTGGCTCGCCGTTTGCTCAAATATAACAATCCTTACAAAAATTATGAATTCCTCTCTTCTCTATTCCTCTGTGTTCTCTGCGCCTCTGCGGTAAAAAATAATTCCTTTCACAATTTACTAACTTTTATTTTTCACTCTTGGGAATCACATACCTAATTCCGCCTTTATTCCCAGCCGCATCGCCCTTGTAACGGGGGATAACATGAATAGCCGCGTGACTGCGACTTTGACCAGCCTGTTTATTAATATTGATTCCCACATTAAACCCGTCAGGCTGAAATTCTTTACTTAACATTTCTTGCACCTTATTAGCCATAAACCAGCAAGCCGATTGTTCTCGAAAAGGCAGTTCAAAATAATTAGCAACGTGACGCTTGGGGATGATTAAAACATGACCTTTGCTGGCGGGATAACCGTCAAACATCGCAAAAGCTGTTGCTGATTCAGTTAGCAAAGTTAGGTTTTTGTAAGGATTGCAGAATATGCAGTTATTAGTAGAATTTCTTTGATGGTTGTAATGAACGTATTTGTAAATTTCGCAAGACTCATCTAGGTGAACTGGCTTAAAGGGAAGTTTGACAATACACTGATATGTAGGTTTTTTGTGGACATAATGTTCTCGAAAGCCTTCTTTTTTGATATCCCTTCTTACCGCAAAATACGCATTCCCTCCTGGTTTCAACAGGTGCGAGACTTCCATCAGGACATTAGCTTGTTCTTCAGGAAACAAAACATTCAAAACATAAAAACAAATGATTGTGTCGAATTTCTCTTCGGGGAATTCCGGGAAATAATAAGGGTCATAACCCGTAATATCGAAGCCTTTTTGCTGCAACAATCTCACATCGCTGCCGAAGCCGCACCCAAAATCTAAGACTTTGCCTTTCAGCAAGTTTTTATCTAATAAAAATCTGGCTGGAAATGACAGGTAAATTCTTTCGATGGCCGTCAGGTGGCTGAATTTATTTTGTTGCTTTTTCATGGCGGCATAAATTTGATTTAAAGCGATATTCTTCAGTCAGCGCACCATCCAGACGAGAGTTTGTGGAGTAGCAATTTCCAGATCCGAATGTTATCTAAAAATTTTACCATTATTGCAGTTTGGCGATCGCCCCTTTTTCCACCAACACCTTACCAGTCACCAAATCCCGCACCGTCGCCAACAAAACCCGCCTCTCATCCACCTCAAAACTCACCGAAACCCTATCAATTCCCAATACCCCAGGCGGATTCAAATGCGCCACACAAACCTGCTGGTGGTGGCTGTCCAAAGAGCGAAAATCCGTCTGTTTGTTGAGCCAACTGCTCGTCATTTGCCCTTTTTCGTTAAAAATAACCTCCGCTTGCGATACCTCCGCCACTTCCCCAATATCTAACCTAATTTCCCTTTGCCCTTCAATTGCCACTTGCAGCGTCAACTCTTCGGAACTTTGACAGGGATACTTCATTTCCTTGCTAAATATCGGCGAATAAGCATAAGCTTTAGCATAAGGTTCCCAGAGGCGAATTGCATAGCTGTGGCGCAAATAATCGTCAACACTAGCTAATTGTGTCAAGGCTAAAGCACCGTGCGCCACCGCTTCAAACGGCTTGTCAGCTTTGACTTTTTGCCGCCCAAAATACGAAACCACTAAATTAGATATAGCCGGAATTAAAGAAGTTCCTCCTACCAGCAAAACCTGTTCGATATCTGCTTTGCCGATACCTTTTCCCAGCGCAATACTCAGGACTTCATCTAAACTTTCCCGCAACTGTTCTAACAACTGCCGAGATTCCAGAATTTCCTCAAGCTTGTCTCGGTTTAGCTGCAAGTCGTAAGACATAAAATTTTCATCGTCAAACCAGCTTTCCTTCGCCTCATTAACTTGAGAAAGTTGAATTTTTAACTTTTCCGCTATTTCTAATAAGTTTTGCCAGCCAATTGGGCCGACTTCTGCGCGCGACGAACCAATTTGCCGCAAATAATCTTCGACAATCCAGATATCAATATCTTCGCCGCCTACATAAGCATCGGATTTTGCCAACACTTCGGCACGCATTAAATTTGGACTTTGAGATTTGCTATTTTTGACTGAGGAAGGAGGGGCAGTGCGAACTAAACTTAAATCTAAAGTTCCGCCGCCAAAATCAACTACTAAAACTAGAGAGCCGGGGCGTTGTACTGCATATCCCAGGGCGGCGGCTGTGGATTCATCTATTACCTGAACTTCCGGAACTCCCAAACTTTCTCCTATGTCGCGAAACCAATCTAGATATCGCTCAAATGCTCCGACGGGTACTGTAAAAATTACTTGGTCTGGCTGTATATTTTGTATATACAACTGTTTCCAAATAGTTGTGATAAACTGTTCGGCTACTGATTCTGACGTGTAGGTGTCGCCATCAAGATTGCGGGGTGGTGGCTGAAAGTCGGCGGCTAAATTGCGTTTAAAAGCTTTAAAAAAACGGTCTGGCTGGGATTGCCCCAAACGCTGCGATCGCACTTTTTCTCCCAACACCAAGTCTCCGGCATTTTTCACAAAGACTAAAGTCGGAACTACAGATATTTCTCGCACATCTCCGCTCAAATTCTTCGTTTTAAAAATGCGGGACATCTCGCCCAATCTCAAAGTTTCTGGTGTTTGCGTATCCGGGTTAAGAATGCAGACAACCGTGTTGCTGGTGCCGAAGTCAATGGCAACTGTAGTCATGGTGATTTTAGATTTTAGATTTTAGATTTAATTTTTCATTGGCAACTGTAGTCATGGTGATTTTAGATTTTAGATTTTAGATTTAATTTTTTATTCCCGCTGGAAGGGTGCGACTAACTTTAGCAGGAGCAAGAATTCGCTCTCCCTCTCGATAGCCGACAAACCGAATATAAACTAATTCTCCTTCGGTTATATCCTCAACATCCGGCTGGTGCAACTGCGGATTGTAAGCAGTTTGTTCCCACGCAGAACCAATCATTTCAAAATCCCAACTTGACAAGAGATTTTCTAAGGGAGTAAACAAAGCTGAGAGATTTTTGGCGGGCATATCCGGCTTGGCTTCTGCCATTTTGCGGGCGGCGGGATAGTTGGTTAACAAAGTTTGCAACTGTTCAAAGGTAGCGCGGCGAAAATCGGCCGTTAGTTGAGCTTTTTGCTGCTGTAATTCCGATCGCAGCCGGAAACACTGCTGCCTCAATTCTTCTATTTCGCTGGGATCAGTTGTGATTGTAGCCGATATTGGCAGTGCGAGCAAAGTGCGATCGAACTCTTGAAAATTCAAATTCAGCACTGTTGCCAGCCGTCTCAGTTGGTCTAGCGTGAGTTTTCCCACGTCTCCCTGCCGCACTAAGCGCACCCCGAAGCGACTTAAGCCTGCTTTTTCGCCTAAGTCTTGCCAATCGAGAATGTCTAGCTGATTCATGCGTTCCCGCAGAATTGTATCGTACTTAAACTCGATCGCATCTCCCGCCTCAGATGCAGCATAAACGTAGACTAAAATTAGAAAAATGCCCCCGATAGCTAGCGCGAAGCTGAAGGCAGGCACTGTTGTTACATCAACTGTTGCACCGAGGAGATAGAACATTGTTAATTTTTCTAAACTTGTTTTAAAGTCTGCGTTTGTTCAACGACCAAATTTTCTTCGCCTTGGTAATATTCTGGCAGCAAGTCTTGAGATTCTACTTTTCCGAGGGCTTTTTCAATTCCGGCGGTGGTTTCGGTGCAACTCGAACCGGTGGCGTTGAGGACGGTTTCGGTAATTTTGCCGTCTTTGCCGATGCGGTATTCTATTTGGCGGTATTCTGCCATAATTCTTCCTCTTGGTTTAATGCTTGAGTGTTGACGGTTGAGTGTTGAGTTATATTATAGATTCTATTTACCAATTATTCTAATGAATTTTTGTAGCGACAATGCAACCGGGGTTTCGCCGGAGATTATGGCGGCGATTGCAGCGGCTAATTGCGGTGCTGTGATGTCTTACGGAGATGATGAATATACACAGCGTTTACAAGTTAAATTTTCGGATTTGTTCGAGACATCGGTGACAGTTTTTCCGGTAGCAACAGGTTCTGCTGCTAATGCTCTGGCCCTTGCGGTTATGACTCCTCCTTACGGGGCGGTTTACTGTCACGCGGAATCTCATATTAATCTAGATGAATGCGGCGCGCCGGAGTTTTTTACAGGCGGTGCAAAGTTAGTTACAGTAACAGGAAATCATGGTAAAATAGAGGTAGAGACTTTAGGAAAAATACTCGATCGCGCTGGTGCAGGTGTCGTCCACCACGTACAGCCCGCAGCCGTCAGCATCACTCAAGCAACGGAAGCCGGCACAGTCTACCATCCAGCGGAAATTTCCCACATTTCAGAAGTAGTTCGCGCTCACAATTTGCGCCTGCACATGGATGGAGCTCGCTTTGCCAATGCTGTCGCCAGTCTTGGCTGTTCTCCTGCTGATATCACTTGGCGCGCCGGTGTAGATATTCTCTCGTTTGGAGCGACAAAAAATGGCGCAATGGCTGCGGAAGCTGTGGTTTTTTTTAATCAAGAATTAGCAAAGACTTTCCCTTTTTACCGCAAGCGCAGCGGGCATCTTTTCTCGAAAATGCGGTTTTTGTCGGCGCAGTTGGAAGCGTATATAACAGATGATTTGTGGCTGAAGAATGCGGCTCATGCAAATAATATGGCAGCCCGATTAGCCGAAGGTTTTGCGGGAGTTGAAGGAGCGAAGTTTTGCCATCGAGTTGAAGCCAACGAGATTTTTATTCAACTTCCCGAATCGGTAATTACAGCGGTTTTAGCTGAGGGCTTTCTGTTTTATCGGTGGGATGAATGTACTGTTAGACTGGTAACGGCTTTTAATACTTTGGAAGCGGATGTTATTGCTTTGGTGGAAGCGGTTAAACGACATCAGTAATTATTTCGTAAGGGTTGGTTTTACGAATAATATCTGACGAGTACCAACAATCTAGATCAACCCGCCCCCCACAATAGACAACCCGCATCAACATTAAATTTGGATCGAATGCGGAAAATCTACATTCTGATTTTTCGTTTGATTGGGGTAGGCTTGAGAGATTGTTGGTTATTTACAATTATTGTTTGTGACACCAGCCCTACATTTTAATAGGTTGAGGAATAGGTTCTGCAACTGCGGCTAGTTCGGGTTCAACTTCTTCGAGGTGTGCTTCTAAAAGCGCCAGATTTCTCATGTTTGATTTATAAAAAGCATCGAAGATATCTCCGACTAACGGTACTGAACCCACCACGGCTTCTAGACCGATATTGTAAACCATTTTCCCTAGAGTTTTTTGGGGAATGTTGAATCGAGTTGCTAAATAAATTAGGTAGGCGGAAAACGCGGTATCTACGATATCCCCAGCACCCGGAACTAAACCAATAATGGGGTCTAAACCAATGCGAAATTTAGTGCCGGGGATGCCAATGGCGGTATCCATCAGGCGGCTGAGTTTGCGGATGCGGTTGAGGGTGGCGAGACGCTCTATTTTGTTCATATTATTATTGTTGAACTAGGTTGAAAATTTGAAATCTGTCGGAAGACGGAAAAAACCATCGAGAAACCGCTCATTTTCCATCTTCGCTAATATGCTGAATTCCCCATTCGTGCATGGCATTAATAATCGGTTTGAGACTTTCGCCCAAAGGCGTTAACGAATATTCAACTTTTGGCGGCACTTGCAGGTAAATTTCCCGATGCACGATCGCGTCGGATTCCATTTCCCGCAGTTGCTGCGTCAGCATCTTCTGAGTAATGCCGTTGACAGCTCGTTGCAGCTCGTTAAAGCGCTTCACTCCTGGAAACAACTCCCGCAGAATCAAGACTTTCCAGCGCCCGCCAATCACCTCTAGAGTGCGTTCTACAGGGCAATTTGCGCGATCGACCTTTACTTCTTGGACTTGCATAGTATCTTTTTGGTAAGTATCGCACTTTTAAGTGCGTACTATCCATAATAACTTGACTCGGTTTAAAATAAAAACATCACAGAAACACCCGATAAATTTCACTGAGGATTCAGAAAATGATTACCGTCAGAAAAAGTGAAGCAAGAGGACACGCTAATCACGGTTGGCTGGACAGTTACCACACATTTTCTTTTGCCGGCTATTACGATCCAAATTATATGAATTTTCGCTCTTTACGGGTAATTAATGAGGATTTCGTTAGCCCCGGCAGAGGTTTCGGCACTCACGGACACAGCGACATGGAAATCATTACTTATGTATTAGAAGGAGCGTTAGAACACAAGGATAGTTTGGGTACCGGTGCAGTGATTAAACCCGGTGAAGTGCAGCGGATGAGTGCAGGTACGGGTATCGAGCACAGCGAGTTCAATAGCTCGCAAACAGACCCGGTTCATTTGCTGCAAATCTGGCTGTTACCCGATACAAAAGGCTTGCAGCCGAGTTACGAGCAGCGGGATTTTCCCCTAGCAGAAAGGCGCGGAAAATTGCGCTTAGTGGCGGCACGAGATGCGAGAGATGGTGCTGTGAAAGTGCATCAAGATGTTGATTTGTATGCGGCTGTTTTGGATAAAGACTCGCAGGTTTCTCATACTTTGCAGCCGAATCGCCATGCTTGGGTGCAAGTGGCTCGCGGCTCGGTTTTGCTGAACGGTTTGACTTTAGAAAATGGCGACGCTGCGGCGGTTAGCGGTGAGTCTGAGGTGGTGATTGAAGCTACGGCAGATGCGGAATTTTTGCTGTTTGATTTGGCATAAAATTGGGCATCCTACATACTAAGTAAGGTGCCAAATCCGCACCTTACTTAGGGTGGGTTACTACTTAGGAAATAAGTAAATAGGAGGAAGACAGTAAATTTTATTTGTGGTATTTTTGCTAAGGTTAAGTGTTTAGGATAAATTTTTATGCAAGAAAACCCGATCGCCAGAAAGCATCTTGTTTGGAGCCTCATCACTGGTTTTGCAGTCGGCGCGATCGCGGGCGCACCCCTCGGCTGGATGGCTAATGGGTCTTTTTCCGACCAGCGTTCGGCTCAAAGTATCCTTTGCCGAGAAAAGAATAGAGATCAGCCAGTTGCTATTGTTGAGGCTAGGTGCGGTTCCCGATTCTAAATTTTTCTGCTAGCCAGAGGGCGGTGTCAAATATTGTGAGGCTTGTGCGAATGTCGAAAGTTCGATATCGTCGCGCAGGCATTTTGGCGTTGTCAATATGCCACAAACCGGAAAAGTTATCCGTCAGTGGATATGTGGGTATGTTAAATTTACACAATAATGAATTACAGCAGAACAATTCCGGCTATTTTGAGTGCTACGATCGCCCTGAGTTCGATCGCCCTCATCCCACTGACATCACCTCAAATTGCCCTCGCATTAACCGCCGACAAAGTTAAAACCGTTGCCCAACAAATTACTGTTCGCATCCAGGGGCCAAAAGGCGGTTCAGGAGTAATTTTAGAGAAACAAGGCAGCACATACTATATTCTCACAAACTGGCACGTTGTCGATAAAGCAGGCGATTACGAGGTCGTAACTCCCGACGGCAAAGCTCACTCTGTATCATACAGCCTCGTGCGGCGAATGCCCGGTGCGGATTTGGCGATCGTGCCATTCAGCAGCACTCAAAGCTACCCCTTGGCTCAATTAGCCAATTCCCCAGCAACTAAGGGAAACAAGGCTTATGTGGCGGGCTGGCCGATATCCGGCGGTTCTCTGAGACAGCCGATTTTCATCGCCACGGAAGGCTTGCTCACCGGCCGCCAAACTGCCTGGAACGGCTATACTTTGGTCTACAACAACTTAGTGAGAGCGGGCATGAGTGGGGGGCCGGTGCTCGATGATGCGGGGCGACTTGTCGCAATTAACGGCATTGTCAGGTTAGAGGACAACTCTGATAAAATCGTGGCTGCGGGAATAGAAATTAATACTTTCATGAAATGGCGATCGACTGTTTCGCTGCCAGTCGTTCCTCAATCTCCTACTGCGGGAAACCCGAAAACTCCGGCGAATAATGCGCCACGCACGCCCGCAAGTGCGATCGCCTTTGCTGCTACAAATACCCTCAAAGGCCCTTCGGAAGTTGTCAGTTCCCTTGCCCTAGCTTCAGCTTATTTTACTACAGGAAATAGCAACGGCACAATCTCAGTTTGGAATTTTCCCAGCGGGCAATTAAAAACTACCCTGCAAGGTCACACGGAAGCAGTAAACGCATTGGCCGCGAGTGCGGATGGCAAGGTGTTAGCTAGCGGCAGCGACGACAAAACCGTGAAAATTTGGAATTTAGAAACTGGCGCGGTTGTACGCACTTTAAGCGGGCATTCCAATGCAGTTTCGAGCGTTGCCGTTAGTCCTGACGGTCAATTTGTAGCCAGTGGCAGTTGGGACAAAACGATTAAGATTTGGAACCCGAAAACAGGAGAGTTGCTGCGGACTTTGACGGGGCATTCTGGGTTGGTGAATGCTGTTGCAATCAGTCCCGATAGCAAAACTTTAGCTAGCGGCAGCAAAGACGGTTCAATTAGGTTGTGGAATTTAGCTACAGGTCAAGCAATTCGCACGATTAGCGGCAAAAACTTGGCTGTTTTGTCGCTAGCTTTTACTCCCGACGGCAAGAGTTTAGCTGCGGGAAACAGCAATGGCACTGTTGGGTTGTGGAATGCCGGAAACGGGCAGTTAATTCGGCGTTTAAGCGGGCATACTGACGGGGTTTGGTCGGTGGCATTCAGTCGGGATGGCACTACGCTGGTTACTGGGAGTTGGGATAAGAGTGTGAGACTTTGGGATGTACGATCAGGCGAATTGAGAGGTAATTTGAGCGGTCATGCTGGCTACGTTAGCGCTGTGGCGATTAGCAGCGACGGTAAGACTATTGTTAGTGCAGGTTGGTTGGGGGAAATTAAGATTTGGAAAAGGAGTTGAGATTTTTTTTAACGAACCGCGAAGGCGCGTTACGCGGAGGGGCGCGTAAGCGCTACTCAACCTAGAAACAGCCGCGCCTCTGTAGCGAAGCCAGCTAGTTGAGGGTTGGGGTAGGCACGGACTCTACTGGTAGGGTGCGTCAGTTGGTAGCGATTCGATGTACATGGGCTAATCATTTCCGGGCTTCGCACCCTACTACCTAGCATTTTGCTTCAAAGTCCGATCGACCCTTATGATAGATTTGGTTCTTGCCAGACTACACTGGAAGACAAAATCAAATTAAAAATTTCGCCATAAATTCGATCGACCCGCCGACCGGGCGGGACTCTCCACTTCGTGGAACAGGCGTCCCGCCTGTGGTTGGCAAAGTAAATCTAAAATCTAAAATCTAAAATTGCGTGACTTCTGACAAATGATTGAAGTAGAACACTTAAGCAAAACTTACGGTTCGACCGCAGCGATCGCGGACGTGTCTTTTTCGGTCGAATCAGGAGAAATTCTCGGTTTTTTGGGACCAAACGGCGCGGGAAAAACCACAACGATGCGGATTTTGTCGGGATATTTGCCGGCATCCAGTGGTACGGCCCGCATCGCCGGCATGGATGTTCACGAAAACTCGATGGCCGTCAGACAGCGCATCGGCTATCTGCCGGAAAACCCGCCGCTTTATCCAGAAATGACTGTGGAAGGGTTTCTGTTTTTTGTGGCCAGGATTAAGCAAGTACCTGCGGGCGATCGCGCGCGACGAGTTACGTCCGCGATCGAACGCTGCGGCCTGGTTGATAAACGCAAAGTTTTAATCCGCAAGCTTTCTAAAGGATTTCGTCAGCGTGTCGGTATCGCGCAGGCGATCGTCCACGACCCACCGGTCATTATCTTAGACGAACCAACCGTCGGCCTCGACCCCCGACAAATCATCGAAGTCCGCAATTTAATCAAAAGTCTTGGCGGCCAGCACACAATCATCCTTTCCACGCACATTCTGCCGGAAGTCAGCATGACTTGCAACCGCGTCACCATCATCAATCGCGGAAAAATCGTCGCCGCGGGTAGTCCCGAAAATTTGATGGGAGAGTTGGCCGCCGGAGAGGGCTACGAACTCGAAGTTGAAGGCGAGGGGGATTTGGTAAACAGTCTGCTGTTGCCTTCTTTGGAAAACTTGCGGGGAGTTCGATCGGTGGAATTGATTCCAAGCAATCAATTTTTAGTGGGTCGCTACCGCCTGCGGGCATTGTGCGAATCCGACATAGAACCCGGACGAGAAATTGCTACAGCTATCGTCGCCTCTGGATTTGGACTGTGCGAAATGCGTCGCTCTCGCGCTACTCTGGAAGATGTGTTTTTAAGGCTGACAGCGGCTGAAAAGAAACCGGAAGAAAATCTGGTTCATAGCGAACCGGAGGTCGATCAAAATCTGCAAGAAGCGGCAGAAACTCAAGACTTGATCGCGGATTCTCATCAATCCGAATCGCAACCGATAGTCGAAAATCTGCCCGTTGTTTCAGAAACAGTAGAGTCGATCGAGCATCCTCAACCAGAACCGATAGTCGAAAATCTGCCCGTTGTTTCAGAAACAGTAGAGTCGATCGAGCATCCTCAACCAGAATCCGAACCAGTTGTAGAAACCGTACAGCCGATAAAAGGGAAGCATCTCAGTTTGGGTGTCACAGGAACCAGATCATCTTACTCGCTACAGATATCTAAACAAGCAAGCAGGATGCTCACTTTTGTAAAAAATGTTTTTTACAAAAGTGAGAGACTCCCGATCGAACCTTCTCCACCAGAATCCGAACCAGTTGTAGAAACCGTAGAGTCGATCAAGCATTCTCAACCAGAACCGATAGTCGAAAATCTGCAAGTTGTAGAAACCGTAGAGTCGATCAACTATTCTCAACCAGAATCCGAACCAGTTGTAGAAACCGTAGAGTCGATCAAGCATTCTCAACCAGAACCGATAGTCGAAAATCTGCAAGTTGTAGAAACAGTAGAGTCGATCGAGCATCCTCAGTCAGAATCTGAACCAGTTGTCGAAAGGCAAGAGTTGATCGAGCATCATGAAACAGAACCGATACTCGAAAATCTAGAAGTTTCACAAACCGTAGAGTCGATCGACTATTCTCAACCAGAACCGATAGTCGAAAATCTGCAAGTTGTAGAAACCGTAGAGTCGATCAACTATTCTCAACCAGAATCCGAACCAATTACAGAAACAGCAGAGGAAATAAGCGATTTAGAACCTGAAATGCAACCAGTGGCCGATTTTTTGGAAACTGTAGAAAGACAAGAGTTGATAGAACATCCTCAACCAGCACCCGTTGTCGAAAATCTACAAGTTTCAGAAACGGTAGAGTCGCTAGAACATCCTCAACCAGAACCGATAGTCGAAAATCTACAAGTTTCAGAAACGGTAGAGTCGCTAGAACATCCTCAACCAGCACCCGTTGTCGAAAATCTAGAAGTTTCAGAAACGGTAGAGTCGATAGAACATCCTCAACCAGCACCCGTTGTCGAAAATCTAGAAGTTTCAGAAACGGTAGAGTCGCTAGAACATCCTCAACCAGAACCGATAGTCGAAAATCTACTCATTGTAGAAACAGTAGAGTCGATCGAGCCTTCTCAACCAGAACCGATAGTCGAAAATCTACTTATTGTAGAAACAGTAGAGTCGATCGAGCCTTCTCAACCAGAATCCGAACCGATTTTAGAAACACCAAAGTCGAACCAACCTTCTCAACCAGAACCGGTTCTCGAAAATCTCGAAGTTTTAGAAACACCAAAGTCGAACCAACCTTCTCAACCAGAACTGGTTCTCGAAAATCTCGAAGTTTCAGAAACACCAAAGTCGAACCAACCTTCTCAACCAGAACTGGTTCTCGAAAATCTCGAAGTTTCAGAAACACCAAAGT
>NZ_JAUBTF010000011.1:0-32939 GCF_036702355.1 Microcoleus sp. D3_18_C4 | reverse complement strand
CGAACCAACCTTCTCAACCAGAACCCGAACCGATTTTAGATGCGCCAAAGTCGATCGAACGTTCTCAACCAGAATCCGAACCGATTTTAGATACACCAAAGTCGATCGAACGTTCTCAACCAGAATCTGAAGCAGTTGTAAAAAAACGGCCACTTAAAAAAAAGCCACAACCAACTAGCGATTCTCGACCAGAACAGCCAGCTATTACTAGAAAGCGACAAATAGAAAGAAAGCAACAGGATAGCGACGGCAGCGAAACACCACCTGCAGGCGACTCAGAATGAACCAATTACCAATGGCCAATTACCCATTTCCAATTCCTAAAGGTTAGTAATGCTTAGTAATATTATCGCAATTTACCGCAAAGAACTACAAAGCTATTTTGCCTCGCCATTAGCCTATGCCATCGCAGCAGTCTTTTGGCTAATCACCGGCTACTTTTTAATAGCTATCCTCCTCGCCCCCGACGGGTTAATTCCCCAAATCGGCCAGCGAGACCAAATGGGAATTACCGAACCTCCCATCGACGTAGCCTACGAATTCCTACAACTATTCCTGCGAATCATGGGTTCCCTTTCGTTGTTCGTACTACCCGCACTCTCAATGGGACTTTACGCAGAAGAACGCAAACGCGGCACCTTAGAACTATTAGCCACATCGCCCTTAACAAACTGGGCAGTTGCTACCGGCAAACTCCTGGGAGTTTTAACATTTTATACGACAATGTTGCTGCCCCTGCTGTTCTGCGAGGCGATCGCCCTCAGTTCCTCAACCCCACCCGTACCCCCCGGAGTTCTTCTGCTAGGACACGGCGGCTTAATATTACTAGCAGCAGGAGTATTGTCGCTCGGAATGTTTATTTCCTCCCTCACCGATAGCACAATTTTATCCGCCATCCTCACCTTCACTCTAGTATTATTTCTGTGGGTGATCGATGCAGTCGCCGTCAGTATCGGTGGCCCCTTCGGCACAGCATTAGGACATTTGTCGCTCCTAACAAATTACACCAATCTTGTCAAGGGAGTTTTCGATACCAGCAGTTTAATTATGTTTGCCAGTTACATCATTTTAGGAGTATTTCTGACCGCCCAATCCATCGATGCGCTGCGATATCAGCGTTCTTAAAAACATCAGGGAAGGCTTCGGGGAATAAAGAGGAAAGAGTGGGAAAGTAGGAGATTTGGATAGTTGCACATTAAAGGAAACACCACCAATTCCCAATTCCCAATGCCCAATTCCCAATGCCCAATTCCCCATTCCCATCCCCAATTAATGTTAGTTATTCCACTAATTTCTTGAAATAATGAGATTTATCAATCCAAAAATCGACTTTGCGTTCAAAAAAATATTCGGTTCCAGCGACAGCAAAGACATCCTGATTAATTTTTTAAACGCCATCCTTTATGAAGCACAGCCGGTCATCGAAGACTTAGAAATAATCGACTCCCAACCAGAACCTCAAACTCTAGCTACCCAAGACACACACCTAGATGTCAAAGCCACAATTAACGGCGGCAGAATCGCCCTAGTTGAACTTCAACTGATAAACGTGCCTTCTTTTGGGAACAGAGTTTTGTACAACGCTGCCAAAAGCTACAGCCAACAATTAACAGGCAAAGAACGTTACGAAAGACTAAAAACAGTAATTTCCTTGAAAATTGCCGACTTTGAAATGTTTGAAAATCAGCCGGAATTTATGTCACGGTTTGTTTTTCAAGAAAAAGAGCAACAGTTTGAGTGTCCAGATACTGCAATAGAATTAGTATTTATCGAACTGCCAAAATTTAACAAGGAATTAGCAGAATTAGAAACAACCGCAGAGCAATGGATTTACTTTCTCGAAAATACCAGCACTCTGGAGACAGTACCAGAAACACTCAGTGCCGTTCCCGAAATTCAGAAAGCTTTTAGAATTGCCAGCAAGGAAAACTTCACTCAGGAAGAATTAAATGAATTGCACCAGCAAGAACTGTGGATAGAAGACCAGCAGATTGCCATAGAGATAGCAAGAGAACAGGTGACAAAAACCGCTCAACTCTCGTTAATATTGCGTCAGCTAGTGCGGCGTTTAGGCACAATACAACCGGAAACCGAAAACTGCATCCGTCAATTAGGCGTAGAACAATTAGAAGAACTAGGAGATGCCGTGCTGGATTTCAACAAGCCGTCAGATTTAACAGCATGGTTGCAGGCTAATGCGATATAGAATAACATCCTCGACCCGGAAATTTTCCCCTCAATTATTTACGTTATGAAAATTAGCAAAACAAATTGGAAATATGTTTTTTTGCTGGGCCCCCTCCTCATCGCAGCGGGGGTAACAGCAGCACTTGTATCTGGAGTATGGGACCCCCTGACAGTCGGTTTAGTTATTGCCGGAGCAGTGACGATCGCACTTTGGCTGCTATATTTGAGTTACGAACAAAGCTTTTGGGGGCAGCGTTCCACTCAAGCCAGCACCAACGCCCTGATTGCTACCCTCGCCGTCTTTGTGATACTCGGAGTAATTAACTTCATAGCCGTTCGCTATCCCGTCCGCATCGACTTAACCGAAAGCCAACAATTTACCCTTGCCCCGCAGACTCAACAAATACTGCGAAACCTGCAACAAACAGTCAAAGTTTGGGTATTTGACCCCATCCAAAATCCCCAAATTAAAGAATTGCTGCAAAGCTACAAACGCGAGGGAGGCGAAAAATTCCAATTTGAGTTTGTTGACCCGCAGGCCCAACCTGGAAAAGCGCGGGAATTTAGTATTACTAGCATCGGAGAAGTTTACCTGCAATCCGGCGACAGAAAACAGGTACTGCAAAAAGGTGGCACTGCTTTTGGTAGCGACCCAAATCAAGGTCTTTCAGAGATAAAACTTACCAATGGCTTAGAAGAAATCCTGAACACTCGCGTTGCTAGAGTTTACTTTTTGCAAGGCAAAGGAGCCCGCCCGCTACAGGAAGGTCAAGGCGGAATTCAGCAAGCTGAAAAAGCTTTGAAAGATAAATACTACAACGTCCAAACGCTGAATTTGACCGAACGCAAAGAAGTGCCAGAAGATGCAGATGCTTTAATCGTTCCCGGCCAGGACAAACCGTTTTCCGATACAGAAATTAAAGCACTAAGAGCTTATCTCGATCGCGGCGGCAGTTTATTGTTAATGGTAGACCCGGCAATTGATACGGGATTGGACAAATTGCTGCAAGAATGGGGCGTCAAACTAGACGCCCGTTTGGCCATTGATGCTTCGGGCACTGGTCAAAGATTTGGCCTGGGCCCCACGGTTCCCACAGTCAGGCGCTACGGCGAACATCCGATTACTCAAAGTTTTGGCAACGGTATTTCATTTTATCCATTTGCGCGTGCTTTGGAAACCTCGCCAGTACAAGGGATAGAGGAAAAACCACTGATTTGGACGAGTCAGGAAAGTTGGGCGGAAAGCGATTTGACGACTAAGAAATTGGAGTTTGATCAGAAGACCGATCGACAAGGCCCGCTATTATTAGGTGTAGCTTTAGTTCGATCGTCCACTGACAGCACTCCCTTAAAGCCCTCACCTTCACCAACACCAACTTCGCCCTCGCCTTCACCCCAAGCATCACCGGCAACGCCATCGCCTTCACCCCAAGCATCGCCGACAGATTCACTATCGCCGACCGACTCGCCATCGCCGACAACTTCACCATCGCCGACAACTTCCCCATCACCGACAACTTCCCCATCACCGACAACTTCCCCATCGCCAACAACTTCCCCATCGCCGACCGACTCGCCATCGCCGACAACTTCGCCATCACCGACAGATTCACCCTCACCGACAACTTCGCCATCGCCGACAACTTCGCCATCGCCGATAGATTCACCATCACCGACAACTTCGCCAACAGCTTCCCCAATCAGCTATTCGGTGATTGTCTCGCAAGAAGCAACGCCTCCAGCATTACCGACGACTTCGCCAACACCGGCAGCATCTCCCACAGCATCTCCCACAGAACCGGCAGAAAGTTCGCCAACACCAACACCCGCAGCATCCCCCACAGCATCTCCCAGTCCAACCGCAACTCCTTCCGCGCCTTCAACTCCTAGAAAAACATCGCGAATGGTAGTAATTGGCACATCTCAATTTGTGACTAACGGTTGGTTTGACCAACAACTCAATAGCGACGTGTTTCTCAATTCAGTCAGTTGGTTGAGTAAACCAGACCAGCAAAGCTTTTCTATCAGTCCGAAAAAAGCTACTAACCGCCGCATTAACATGACTGCCCTCCAAGTAGGATTGCTGGTGTTAGCTTGGCTAATGTGGCCTTTACTCGGACTGGGAATTGGCGGCGCTATCTGGTGGAAGAGAAGATAAGTTAGTTGACTGTTGACTGTTGTCAGTTGGCAGTTGTCAGTTGACTGTTGTCACTGGTCATTTGTTAATCCTTTGCTGTGGCTAATAACAAATAACCAATAACATTAATCAACAGTCAACAGTCAACAAGGCCCAATGCCCAATGCCCAATGCCCAATTCTCAGTTATTATGAAATTGCAGAAAAATACATTAGTATTGATAGCCGTCGCGTTGAGCATGACTGGGCTGGTTGCTTTATTCGAGATGCAAGTATCTCCGAAACAGGAAGCAGCTAAGGAAGAAAAACAGAAAATTTTTGCTTTTAACTCCGATCGCATACAATTCTTTACAGTCAAAACTCCCGAAAAAATATTGACTTTTGAGCGAGTTTATGCTACAAAAGGAGGCAAGTCTAGCTGGGAAATGAAATTGCCAGTGCAAGCACACGCAAGTCAGGCATCTGTGGATTTTTTGCTAGACAGGCTGGCAACAGGAAAGAGCGATCGCACGATTAATACTACTGCTGCTCAACTGCCAGAATTCGGTCTCGACCAACCCCAAGCTACAGTCACAGTAAAACTGGACAACCAGGAAACTCACCGCCTAGTTTTAGGCAAAACAGACTTTAGCGGCCGCTTCTTGTACGCTCAAGCCAATCCGCCGGAAGCGCCCCCTCAAAATTCCGCCCAAAATTTGCCCGTGCTGCTAGTGCCTTTTGACTTTAAAAATGCCGTCCAGCGACCTTTGTCAGAGTGGAAAAAAGCAGAAGAACCCAAAACAGAGAAACCGCAAAAACCCTCTCCCACGCCAAGTCCAGAGAATAAATAGATGCCCAGTTGATCTGAGATGTTGCACCATTCTCAATAAGCCTTTTATGAACAGGCTTTCGGGCCTGTTTCACAAAGAGTGAATTTTCTTCTGAAACAGGCCCGAAAGCCTGTTGCTGACAATGGTGCACTCTGGGATAGAATTTAAAGAACAAATCCCAAAACCTGTTACATCCAACATTCCTCACCTAAAATACAGAAAAGTCTAAACTTAAACTGTATTTAAGTGGCGTGCATTACCCCCAGGAAAGGGCGAATATGTTTCAGACAGCACTCAACCAAGGTACGACAGCAACGGATACAGCGCTTGACGTTGAACTCCGCAAGGTATTTAAGGTATTTAATGGCGAAACCGCAGTCCGCGGAGTAGACCTCAACATCCGCCAAGGAGAATTTTTTAGCATCCTCGGGCCGAGTGGCTGCGGCAAGACTACGACCCTGCGCTTAATCGCTGGGTTCGAGACTCCCTCGGCGGGCGAATTGATGATTCGTGGCCAGTCGATGACCAACACTCCAGCTTACCGCCGTCCGGTAAATACTGTGTTTCAAAGCTATGCTTTGTTCGGACACATGAATGTCTGGGACAATATCGCTTTTGGATTGCGGATCAAAAAGCTGGGTAAAGCAGAAATAGAAGAACGGGTACGGGAAGTTTTGCAATTGGTGAAAATGGAATCTTTCGCCAACAGGTTTCCCGGTCAAATGTCGGGCGGCCAGCAGCAGCGGGTGGCTTTGGCGAGAGCTCTGGTAAATAGACCGGCGGTTTTGCTGCTGGACGAACCTCTGGGTGCCCTGGATTTGAAGTTGCGGAAGCAGATGCAGTTGGAACTGTCGAATTTGCATCAAGAATTGGGTTTGACTTTTGTGATGGTGACTCACGACCAAGAAGAGGCGATGAGTCTGTCTGACCGAATTGCGGTGATGCACGAGGGGAGGATTGAGCAAATTGGCTCTCCTGAAGAAATTTATGAGTGTCCGCAGACGGCTTTTGTGGCCGATTTTATTGGCGATACGAATTTGTTTGCTGGTACGGTAGAATCGATCGACCGATCGACTATCACAGTTCGCACATCAGCCAATCTGAAAATAGTCGTTCAGCAGTCGGATATGTGGAATGGTGTCACAGGCGACTCTGTTGTAGTAAGCGTTCGGCCGGAAAAAGTATATTTGAATCTCTACCAGCCGGAAGTGTCGGTCAACTGTTTTGAAGGGCGGCTCAAAAATACTATGTACATGGGCACGCACGTTCATTACGTGGTTGAGTTGGCGTCGGGCGATAAAATTACTGTGCGCCAGCCAAATACCGGCGGGTCTTTCCCAGATCCGCACACGCCGATTTACGCTTATTGGGGAACTACTGATTGTCTCGCTTTGACCGATCGGAATTAGTCAGTTGGCAGTTGGTAGTTGGTATTAGTCATTAGTCATTGGTTATTAGTTGGTGGTTGGTTTTCCTAACAAATAACATAGGACTATTCCCAATTCCCGATTACAAATTCCCAATTACCAATTCCCCAATCTTCAATCTCCAAATCTAAAATCTAAAATCTAAAATCTAAAATCTAAAATCGAACTGTGCCTCCGACTAACTTACCAATTTCCAGGATTTCCCCGGCTAATTCTACACGCCGTCAGTTCCTAAAAAATTCGGCGGCGACAATTTCCGGGTTAGCTGTTTCGAGTTGTGGCTGGCGACTTGCAGACGTACAATCTGCTCCTCCCGTCAAAGGTGCTGCCGACCAACTTTTCATCTATACTTGGGCAGGCTATACCGATAACGCTTTGCTCGATCGCTTTGCCGAAAAAACTGGCATTCGCGTAGTGGCCGACGTGTTTAGCTCCAACGAAGAAATGCTGGCGAGAGTTCAAGCCGGTGGCGCCCGCGCCTACAGCATCATTTACCCATCTGATTACATGGTGGTTCAAATGACGGAACTCGGACTGTTGAGCCCATTAGACCACTCGATTTTGGGCGGGCTCGATCGGCTCAAAAAACAGTTCCAAAACCCTGTTTATGACCCAGGAAACCGCTACAGCGTGCCTTTGAGTTGGGGAACCACAGGCTTAATTTACAACAGCGAACAACTCAAAGAAGAGCCTGAAGATTGGGACTATTTGTGGCAGCACAAACAGGAGTTAGCAAAGCGAATGACGCTGGCGAGTGATGTTCGAGAAGTCATGGGCGCTGCGTTGCGGATGCTGGGCTATTCTCTGAATTCTACGAACCAAGAGCAAGTTAAACAAGCTTACGAAAAGTTGGTGGAACTCAAACCGGCGATCGCATCTTTTACTACTGATGCTTGGCGGCCTCAAATGCTGACGGGGGATTTGAAAGTAGCTATGTGTTATTCTTCTGATGCTAATGAAGTAATTGCAGATAACGATAAATTGAAGTATGTCGTCCCCAAAAGTGGTTCTTCTCTGTGGACTGACACTTTAGTAATTCCTCAAGGTGCTCCCAATCCCGAAGCAGCTTATAAATGGATTAACTTTTTGCTGCAAGCCGATGTCGCTGCTTCTTTAGTAGAACGGCTCAGTTTTTCAACTCCTTCGGAAGATGCTTTTAGTTTGTTGACGCCGGAAGTCCGCGAAAACGAGATTCTTTTCCCTTCGGAAGATATTTTGAAAAAGTGCGAAGGTGTGGCTCCGGTAGGGAAATTTATGGAAGTGTACGATCGCTATTGGACTCAATTAACCAGCGGCTAATCATCAAACCAAGGGCGGGTTTTACAGGAGATCTCTAATTATAAACCCAATATTTACATAAACTCGCCCCCGCACAGCATATCGCCCTCTCTATCCGTATTATATCCGCGTTAATCCGCGTTCATCAGCGGTTAAAAACTCAAAAAAATTGATCTATGGCTGTTTCAACTAGAACTCCCCCTCCTATTCCTCCCAATTCTCCATTGAAGGCTGAAACTGTTTCCCCCTGGTCTGCTTGGGCGGGGCCATTGGCATTGCTCGGCCCTTCTGGCTTGTTGCTGCTTTTATTATTAGTCATACCAACCCTGGTGATTTTTCAGCTTAGTTTGGTGCCGAATATTAAGCCAGGAGATTTGGTGAATCCTTCGGGAATCGGCAATTACCTGCGAGTGTTTGAGCCGCTGAATTTACAGGTGATGGGTCGATCGCTCTATTTTGCAACGGGGACTACTATTCTGTGTTTGCTGCTGGGATTTCCCGTCGCTTACTGGATCGCCCTCAATGTCTCGAAAAAGTGGCGGAATTTAACTTTGTTAGGGTTTGTGTTGCCGCTGTGGACTTCTTCGCTGTTGCGATCGTATGCTTGGATTACAATTCTGCGTCCTACGGGGGTTCTCAACTCGCTGCTGGCACTTGTAGGCATTCCTCCTCTGGAATTGCTTAATCAAAGTTCCGCAGTTTTAATCGGCATGGCTTACAGTTATTTGCCTTATATAGTGACCATTCTCTACGCTTCTTTGGAAAAGTTAGACCGCAGGTTGCTAGAAGCATCTCAGGATTTGGGTGCGAATCCAGTGGAAACTTTCTGGAAAGTGACCGTACCTCAGACCATGCCGGGAATTGCTGCGGGTTCTTTGCTAGTATTTATTAGCAGTTTGGGCGATTTTGTCGATCCAGAGTTGCTCGGTGGAGCTTCGAGTATGACCGCAGCTCGTTTGATTTACAATCAATTTTTGGGGGCGACTCAAAATTGGGGGCTGGGTTCGGCTCTGAGTATGGTATTAATCTTTGCAGTGAGTATCGGAATTGCCCTTTTACTCAAATATGGCGATCGTAATGCAGTTTAGGATGTTTAAGGAAGAAGGAAGTTCGGCAACGGATTATATAACGGATGTAACGGATGTGACGGATGTCAGTCCGATGGAAGAAGAAAGAAAACAATCCTAACGAATTAACAATTACCAATTACCGATTACCGAGAAATGGAAAAGACAGCCGAAAATCCACAGGAGGAAATACAAGCCGATATGTACTTAAAACCTAAATTTAAGATTTCTTGGCAGGTGATATTTGCCGTTGTGATGTTTTTTTATATGTACCTGCCCATCCTGGTACTCACATTTTACAGCTTTAACAAATCGCGTTTTAGCGCCGGCTGGGAAGGATTTACTTTAGATTGGTACGTTAAATTATTTAGCGATACGCGGATTTTAGTTGCCCTGAGAAACAGTTTAACAGTTGCTGTTTGTGCAGTTGCAATCTCGGCCGTACTTGGCACTTTGATGGCCGTTGGTTTAGCCCGCTACCGCTTTCCTGGCAAGAGTTTATATCAGGGAGTCTCCTACTTGCCGATTATTATTCCAGATATTGCGACCGCAGTTGCTACTCTGGTATTTTTAGCGGCGCTGGCTATTCCTCTGAGTTTGTGGACAATTGTCGCCGCTCACATTGTGTTTTGTCTGGCTTACATCGCCCTAGCTGTTTCTACTAGATTGGCCGATTTAAACCCGTATTTAGAAGAGGCTGCCTTGGATTTGGGTGCAACGCCTGTTGAAGCTTTTATTCAGGTTTTGCTCCCTCAATTAATACCCGGAATTGTTTCAGGTTGTCTGTTGTCTTTTGTCCTCAGCATGGACGATTTTTTGATTGCGAGTTTTACCGCAGGTAGCGGGACTACAACTCTGCCGATGGAAATTTTTAGCCGGATTCGGACTGGAGTAAAACCGGATATTAATGCTTTGAGCGTGCTCTTGATAGTAGGTTCGGGAGGATTGGCCTTTTTAGCGGAATATTTGCGTGGCCGGGGCGAGCAAAAACGGGCTCATTAGGCAGTGGGCAGTTGACAGTTGGCAGTTGACAGTTGGTTATTTGTGAGTTGTTACCAATGCCCCATGCCCTATGCCCCATGCCCTATGCCCCATGCCCCATGCCCCATGCTGCTACTTGGCTGGTAATTTCACTTTAGTAGCCAAACCTAGTGCTTCCAAAACTTGAATTGTCATCCAAGTGAAGTCAATTTCCCACCATTTCATACCGTGACGCGCAGAGTATTGAAAAGCGTGGTGGTTGTTGTGCCAGCCTTCGCCGTAAGTCAAAACCGCAACCCACCAACAGTTAGTGGAACTATCTTCCGTTTCGTAAGTGCGATAGCCAAATTTGTGAGTGGCGCTGTTAACAAACCAAGTGCAATGATATACCGCAACTAAGCGGACAAAAATTACCCAAACTACAAAAGGCCAGCCTGCTGCTAAGTAAAGCAAGACGCCAAAGGCGATTTGAATTGGCAGAAAGTAATTTTGCAAAAATTGATAAAACGGGTCGCTTGAAATGTCTTTTGTGCAGCGAGAAATTTCAGCGTGAGCTGGACCTTTATATAGCATCCAGCCGATGTGACTCCACCAAAAACCCTTTTGGGCATTGTGAGGGTCGAGCGCATTTTGGTCAGAGTTGGTGTGGTGCAATCGGTGCAGCCCAACCCAATCAATTATTCCTCCTTGACAGGCAAGGGCTCCGCAAAATGCTAGAAAGTATTCTACGAATTTTGGTGTCTGAAAACTGCGGTGGGTGAGCATTCGATGCCATCCGAGAGTTATTCCCAGACCGCCGGTTATCCAGTGCATGAATACTGTTAAACCAACTGCTGTCCAATTGAAGTTACTGGGTAGCAGTGCGAACAAAGCGCCGATATGAAGTCCTGCTAAACTAATAACGTGCTTCCAATTGTATTGGAGTTTTTCTTGCGTTGCAATTGTCATTCTCTTTTTGATTTCTGATGAGATGCCGAGCTGAATTCACGCATACAAGTTTTGATTGAGGTAGTGAACTGTTTTGTTGAACACTTGCCCAAACTAATAAATAATGAATGAATGATAGATTTTGGATTAGAATTGAAAAAATTTACCGTTTTGTCTTAACAATAAAAATTTTGGATGCTAAACAAAATTTTTTGTTCCCAAATCTATTATAACTGATTCTGGTTTTGGTTGGGTCGATCGCACTAGATGATTCGAGCTTACTTCAACCCAACCTATACCGCTCGCAAAAACAGGATGAGGCATTGGTCACGAGCCATTAGTCCAGAACTGATGACCGACAACCCATGACTCATTGCCCATGCTATTTTTCTGCTAATTTCACTTTGGTTGCCAAACCAAGTGCTTGCAGCAGTTGAATTGTCATCCAGGTGAAGTCGATTTCCCACCATTCGAGACCGTGGCGCGCCGAGTATTGAAAGGCGTGGTGGTTATTGTGCCAGCCTTCGCCGTAGGTGAGCAGGGCAACCCACCAGCAGTTGGTCGATCGATCGCCCGACTCGTAGGTCCGGTAGCCAAATTTGTGGGTAGCGCTGTTAACAAGCCAAGTGCAGTGGAACACCACCACGATCCGCATAAACACGCCCCAAACCACGAAAGACCAGCCGCCTAATAAATAAAGCAACACACCGAAGACGACTTGGATGGGGATAAAATATGCTTGGAGAAACTTGTATACTGGGTCGTCGCCGATGTCTTTAGTAAAGCGGGGGATTTCCACTCTGATCGGCAGATCCGAGAGCATCCAGCCCATGTGGCTCCACCAGAAGCCTTGATTGGAATCGTGGGGATCTGTTTCGGTGTCGGAATGTATGTGGTGTAACCGGTGCATTCCTACCCAGTCGATCGGGCCACCTTCACAGGAAAGGGTACCGCAAATAACTAGAAAATACTCTAGCCATTTCGGTGTTTGAAAACTGCGGTGGGTGACGAGGCGGTGATATCCGAGAGTAATTCCTAAACCACCTGTTACCCAATGCAGGAATACTGCTAGCCCAACCGCAGACCAGCTAAAATTACCCGGCAGCAAAGCAAATAAAGCACCGATGTGCAGAAAGGCCATAAAGCCTACGACAGGCCAATCAGGAGAAGTTTTTTTGGAAGTTGCAATCGTCATGAATATATTATGTTTACAAACTAGGGGCCGCATCTACGCCATAATGAACAGCGCGCACGCAAAGGGTGAGCGAGGTATAGATGAATAGCGTTTCACGGCTACAGGAAGCAGAACAGGCACTCTTTCAGATTTTTTCTGGTATTGACACTACAGTCAAGCAAAATCTTCAACGAGTCTTAAAAGCTTTTCGGAGCCACCGGGTTGGAGTCCACCATTTTGCAGGGGTTACGGGTTACGGCCACGATGATTTGGGTCGAGAGACTTTGGACGGGGTGTTTGCCGAAGTGGTAGGGGCCCAGGCCGCGGCTGTCCGGGTACAGTTTGTTTCGGGTACTCACGCGATCGCCTGTGCTCTTTTTGGCATCCTGCGTCCTGGTGACGAAATGTTGGCAGTGGCTGGTTCTCCCTACGATACTTTAGAAGAAGTGATCGGCTTGCGGGGGCAAGGTCAAGGTTCACTCATTGAGTTTGGCATTAGTTACCGTGAGTTGCCTCTAACTCGCGAAGGAAGTTTGGATTGGCCGGCATTGAGCTCTACTATTTCAGCAAAGACTCGCCTGGTTTTTATCCAGCGCTCTTGCGGCTATTCTTGGCGGTCGAGTTTGTCTATTTCTGAGATTAAAAAAATCGTCACCATAGTCAAACATCAGAATCCTAACACAATTTGCTTTGTTGATAATTGTTACGGCGAGTTTGTCGAGGATTGCGAACCTACTGCTGTGGGCGCGGATCTGATGGCTGGTTCTTTAATCAAAAATCCGGGGGGTACGATCGTCCCTGCTGGAGGTTACGTTGCTGGGAGGGCTGATTTAGTAGAGGCGGCAACTTGTCGCTTGACGGCGCCGGGAATTGGCAGCAGCGGCGGCGCAACTTTTGATTTGAATCGGTTGCTGTTTCAGGGTTTGTTTATGGCTCCCGGTTGTGTGGGGGAGGCGATGAAGGGCAATCATTTGACGGCTTATGTTTTTTATAAGTTGGGTTATCGAGTGAATCCTATGCCTTTGGCTAGAAGACGAGATGTGATTCAGGCGATCGAATTCGGTTCTGCTGATAAGTTAATTGCTTTTTGTCGGGCGGTTCAGCGAAATTCCCCCGTCGGTTCCTATTTAGATCCCGTGCCGGCTCCGATGCACGGCTATGAAAGTCAGTTGGTGATGGCTGGGGGTACTTTTATTGATGGGAGTACGTCGGAGTTTTCGGCTGACGGGCCTCTGCGGGAGCCTTACGTGGCTTTTTGTCAGGGGGGGAGTCATTGGACTCATGTATCGATCGCTCTTGAGGATGCGATCGAGGCTGTGGGCCCAGCTAAGTAACTGGTATGGGCGAGGCCTCTTGGGGTAGGGGGGCTCCCTGTTCTCCCCTGAGTTTTGAATTAAAGAGTAGATTTTTGCAAGAATCTGAGGATTTTTAACCGCAGATGCACGCAGATTGACGCTGATTTTGGGTTTTTAGATTGTGTAGGTTGGGTTTAGCGGAAGCCAAACCCAACAACTACAAAACTCTCAAGGTGTTTCTTCAAGTTTGCGCTGCCGCATTAGGAGAAATAAAGGCAAACCCAGGGAAACACCCACCAGTAAGTTACTGGCAATATAAATCCACAAGTTTTTCATTTTGAGACGCGAACCTTCGCTAAATACAAAAGTACCAAAAACTAGGGATGACACTATTACATCCATGCCGAAAAAACCGGAAATTTGATTGGCAAACAACTCACCGAAGAAAGCGTTAATATTCAACCCTTCTTCTAAAAGAAACGGGACAAACTGGGAGTAGGGCAAAGCCGTGCCTAGAATACAGAAAATTAAGTAGGCAATTTTCAACATTTTCCAACCTCCACTTTGTTAATTAAAAACCGTTGTATTTGAGAGTTTACTCAGCATTGCTGAGTGCTTGAATATCGTTTTGCATAATTATGCTCACATTGCGCGAAATCTTCTCGATTTCCCAATCCCACCACCGAATTTCTAATAGTTGTGCAACTTCAGAATCGCTAAAACGCTGTTTGATTGGATGGGCGGGGTTGCCACCGACAATAGTGTAAGGGGGAATGTCTTTTACTACAACGGATTTGGCGGCTATGACGGCACCGTCGCCGATTTTGACTCCGGGCATAATCAGGGATTCATAGCCGATCCAAACATCATTGCCAATGACGGTATCGCCTTTACTTGGCAGTTCCATTACTAAATTCATGGCTGTTTCCCAACCATTCCCAAAGACCGGAAAAGGATAAGTTGAAATTCCGTCGAGTTTATGATTTGCACCGTTCATTATGAATTTGACGTTGGTGGCGATCGCACAAAATTTGCCAATAATTAATCGATCGTTTCCGTAATTATAAAGTACATTTCTTTCAAAGTTTTCTGGTTCTATTGGATCGTCGTAATATGAGTAATCGCCGACGATAATGTTGGGGGATTTAATAAAGTTTTTGATGAAGCATACGCGCCGTTGGTCGGCCATCGGATAGGGTCGGTTTGGATCTGGCCCAATTTCTGTCATAAGTTTCAATGCTTATTCGTTAAGCTGCTGGATTAATGTAGTGTTAATTCGAGTGAGGTTTGCTTCTAATTCGTTAACATAGAGTAAGAGTGTTTGTCAAGGGGTGGGAGAGAAAATTTGGGTCGATCGCGCTGCAAGAAATGAGACACAATGGTAAAAGCTAACATCCATCCGCGTTCCGAAGCGGTTAAAAATCCCAAATTAATATTAAAGAAGCGATCGCAGTGAGATAATTTATGAGAGTACGAACCTACGAAATCGGTGATACCCAACAAATTGTACAACTGTTTTACGACACCATACACGAAGTAAACATCCGAGATTACACACAAGCACAAGTAGATGCTTGGGCGCCAGCAGATATGGATATCGAAAGTTGGACTAAAAGCTTAAGCAGTAAATTTACTTTCGTAGCAGAAGAGGGTGAGAAAATTGCAGGTTTTGGGGAATTAGAAGCAAGCGGCCATATCGATTGCTTTTTCTGTGCTCAAGATTTTCAAAGGCAAGGAGTCGGCAGGCTAATTTTAAAACACATTGAGTCAAAAGCCCAAGACTTAGGAATTAACAAGTTATTTGCCGAAGTCAGCATTACAGCTCGACCTTTTTTTGAAAGCCAGGGATTTATTGTGATTAGAAAACAAGAAGTAGAATGCAGAGGACAAAAATTAATCAACTTTGTCATGGAAAAAAATATATAAACAACGATTTGTGTAAAATTAGATCGAAGAGTTTTACTCAGGAGTTGCGATGGTGACGGAAGCTACAAATGTGCTGGGCGGAAAGTTAGAGAATTGCTGCACTTCGCCAATGACAGGATATTATCGGGACGGCAAATGCAATACAGGTGGTGGCGACTTTGGGGCTCACACTGTTTGTGCTCAACTGACAGAAGAGTTTTTGCAATTCACTAAATCGAACGGAAATGATTTGAGCACTCCGGTTCCCGAATTTAACTTTCCCGGTTTGAAGCCTGGGGATTGCTGGTGTTTGTGCGCTTCTCGGTGGAAGGAAGCAATGGATGCAGGAGTTGCGCCGCCTGTGGTTTTGGCTGCGACTCACGCCTTGACTTTGGAATACGTTTCTTTGGATGAATTGAAGCAGCACGCTGCTGATTTGTAGGAGGATGTTGGTGTGCGATCGCTTTTAGTCAATAAGGGCGATCGGGTTTTTCGGATGAATTGCAAATTTATCGTTCGTAACTCAAATATTTAAGTGCGATCGGGCGTCACTGTAAAGTTTTATGGTTGAGTTTGTGGTTCCCACTTACAGATAGACTCTGGCTTGAGAGGGCAAGTTTTGGGAGCGATCGCATTTCCGCTAAGGTAGAGTTCTGTCAGTTTAGTGAAAGATGCTAGCGGTTTGATGTCGCCGATTTGATTGTTTTCGAGTGAGAGTAAAGTCAGCTTAGTCAAGGATGCTAGCGGTTTGATATCAACGATGTGATTGTTGTTGAGCCAGAGAGTCTCCAGTTTAGTCAAGAATTCTAGCGGTTTAAGGTCAGCGAGCTCATTCTTGTTAAGTGATAGCCCTTCCAGATTAGTCAAGGATGCTAGCGGTTTGATATCACCGATTTGATTCGAGCTGAGGTTAATCCCTTCTAGGTTAGTCAAGGATGCTAGTGATTTGATGTCACTAATCTGATTGCTGCTGAGGTCGATAAAAGTCAGTTTCATCAAAGATGCTAGCGGTTTGATGTCACTAATTTGATTGCCAGCGAGATCGATCCCTTCCAGGTTAGTCAAAGATGCTAGTGGCTTGATGTCGTCAATCTGATTGCTGCGGAGGAAAAGCCCTTTCAGGTTAGTCAAGGATGCTAGCGGTGTGATGTCATCGATCTGATTTTCGATGAGGACGATTTCAGTCAGGTTAGTCAAGGATGCTAGCGGTTTGATGTCGCGGATATGATTGTTCCCGATGTTGAGCACTTTCAGGTTAACCAAGGATGCTAGCGGTTTGATGTCACTAATTTGATTGCTGCTGAGGTTGAGCAAAGTCAGGTTAGTTAAGGATGCTAGCGGTTTGATGTCGCTGATAGAACAGTTGATAAGCCGGAGAACCTTCAGGTGAGTTAAGGATGCTAGCGGTTTGATGTCGCTGATTCCTTCCTTCGTAAAGCTAATTCCTGTGATACTAGAAAGTTGGCGATCGCCCTCATCGCACTCAGTAGTTCCTGCTATTTTTAACAGCATATCAACAGTATGTTTAGCTTCTGGACTCAAAGAATCTTTTTCGCGACACCATTGAGCAAATGTTTTGTTTCCCGATCGCACTTCTGCTGCTTTCGCGGACACTCCATTTCCAGATAATGCTAGAAGCACACAACAAGTAAGTGCGATCGACTTTGGTAACTTCATGTGTTTCTGTACAACTATGAGGATCATAATCTTGTACCTCTAATTTTTTCCACTATATACAACAAAGACACTGCCTTACCGTGTCCCTGCAAAACATCTATTAAAAACTCTCTTAATCACCTCACTCAGGCAACTTATACTAATTTATACGTGCGTCATTTTCCCTGATATTCTGTTCCGAGCGAGGATATTTCCCCGCTGGGCATCCTACGCAACTAATTAATATCAACTCCCACCAAATCTGCCACAACTTTCTCCAATCCAGCTATCACCTTCGTCGTCCGTTCCCAATCAACCTTATCGGGTGTATCTTGCGCCGTGTGATAGTAAGGATAGCGATAGGGAGCAGTATCTGTCACCATCAGCCCTGGATAACCATGTTGCCAAAAAGACCATTGATCTGACCAACCAACACCAGGAATGGCACCCGGAATTGCTGCACCTTCCGAGGGAAATTCAGCATGGCGGCGGAAAGATGCGATCGCCTCTCTAACCAGTTTACTTGAGGACGTATTGCCAATAAATCCGATAAAATTTCCCGATGTAGGATAAAAAAGGTTTAATGGTGCTGGATATTTATGGCTGTTTTTGGCATCTGAGTAATAACCAATTGTTTCTAAACTGAGCATCGAAACAATTTTTTCATTACGCTCTCTGCATCTTTTGGCATAAACCAAACTCCCCATATCAGCAGTCCAGAAAAAAGGCGGCTCCTCATTCACAAACTCAACAAAACGCACAGTCTTTTCAGGCTTTTTACCTGCAAACATTCTCGCTAAAGCCAGCACTCCCGCCGCCCCAGTTGCGTTATCATTTGCCCCTGGACTCCCCACCACAGAATCATAATGTGCTCCAATTACAACTATTTCATCTGCCTTTTTTCCCCCTGGAATCTCCACTTCTATGTTATAATAAAATTTATCATCAATTTTATATCCTTGCCGTTCAACTTTATAGCCAGCAGCTTGAAAAGATGCTTCGAGAAAGTCAGCAGCTTCTCCAAATTTTTGATATTGTATAAAATTGCGCTCTCCGATTTCACCAGAGAGCTTTTCTACATCGCGCTGTAAAGCATCTCGGAGCGAGATTTCCTGTGCTGTTAAAGGGGGAATTGTCCCGCTGTAGCTTTTCCCTGGCATTGCAATCATACTCAACCATATCCCACTAATCAGACTAATTAAGATCGTACTAAGGATAGCCAGTCTAGTTAACGTTCTGCGATTCCATAATTCGATGTTTCCCAAGTGCATTTGTTTTCTATCTTTTGCTATCCTTGAGTACCAGGGTGCGTCAGTTAGCGTTATTTTTTCAATAATCCAACAACTCCTGACTAACGCACCCTAGAAGTTTACACATCTGGTAACTTATACTGCCCGACAATCCGCTTAGCATATTCCGGCACATGAGCCTCTAATTTCTCCGGGTAATTCCGCTTCACGTACAGATAATTGCGAGTGAAATGAGAATCAATCGAAAACCGAGCATATTCCAAACCCTTCGGCCCAATTCTCTCAATAAAAACTCCCATTAACTTCGCCGCCCACATCGGCAATGTCACTCCTTTTTCATAAGCCGGAATGCTTTGCTGAACGGCTTCTTTTCGGTTTCCCTTAGACATCACGGGCTGAGTATTAAGCTGATCCGTTACCAAATCTAACATTTCTTGCCCGGTGTCATTTCGCACTACAATCCACTGCCAACCAAAAGGTGCGCCCATGTAGCCCACAACTAAATCTGCTAAAGAATTGACATAATCAAAACAGCTCAAACAAGAAGGAGCAAAAACATCTTTCAATTCTTTAGTATTCAAGCCAAAAAACGGCACTTTTTCTTCCGAACCATCTTCGTGTTTGAAGTGAACGTTAAAGTCTTGCATAAACTCATAAGATACAACTGTTTCGGGAGAACGGCTAGTCGTATCTAGGAATTTCTGCAAGCCCGCGCGGCTGACATTATCAACACAGGGAGTTCCCAAAACGTAGAGCTTTTCTAAACCGAGTTTTTTCTCGACTGTTCGCAAGGCTTGAATTTGACAGCCGACGCCAATTACTAACAGCCGCTTCATCCCTGATTGTTCAATTTGTTCTAATACTGAAAGATTTGGGGAGAGAGTGGGTTTGTTTACTTTTGCAGCCAGAATCTCTTCACGATTTCTAGCAATAATCGGCATCGGCTGAAAGCGGTCTTCCTTAGTATTTTGGACGCAAACAACGCCTTCTACAATTCCTTTTTCGAGCATTTCAATGGCAATTGTGCTGACGATTCCCGTCCATTGAGCACCCTCGATCGGCTCTTTTTTACGAGCCGCCATCATGTTTTGACTGACTCCGAAATACCAATCGTCGGGATTGTCGAGATTGCGCGATCGCCCGTGAATCTCTTCTTCCAGTTCTGCAATATGCTGTGTTAAGAAAGCACAAGATTCCTTGACATAATGGATGTAATATGTATCGCACAAACCGCACTCGCTGCACAGTTCTTTAGCGGGGCGGCGGCTACCCGGTTTGAGGGCTTTGGATTTTTGGTGCTTAGCAGAATCTGTTGCGGTCATCTAAATTACTTATTTTATGCAGATATGGCTTTTGTTAGGATATCACAGCAATTTCCCTTGATTTACCTGCTTTATTCTTTCTTTCAGTCCTCGCAGGCGGACGCAAGCTTGTGCGGGAGCAAATTCGGTTCGCCCGAAATTGGCGGTTTTCACAAGTTAAAAAATATTAGTCAGGACTTACCTAGGTTGCGCTAGAAACCGGGTTTCTGGCTGAATACCTCACTGTTAAACCTAAAATTTAGGGTAAAAACCGAGTTTCTTTATGTAGTTTTGGTAAAAAAAATCCAGTTTCAAAGACTCGCAGTGCTTCCAGGAGTGTTTGTGTAAGTCCTGTTAGTATCAATCCGGATCTAGCGGGCGATCGCGCGAATACATTGCCAAATAAAGCTATAAAAAAATGGTAAAAATGTTTGTGACAACAGCCGTCGCTGGCATCATGATGAATCTCGCAATTTCGAGTTTCGGATTTGCTGCTTTAGTTCGTCCTGTCCTCGCTATGAATCAAACTGTTGCGACTCTAGAAAGAATGCTCACCGCGACACAAAAACCGGCGGCGATGAACTATTCGCGCCTGGGGATTGGCGGGGTTCGGTTGGGGATGTCTGTAGAAGAGGCAAAACGTAAGTTTGGAAAACCGCAGCGCGACGAAACTAAACCTGCTGGGCCTGGCATCGGTGGCAAGATTCGCACGCTAACCTACTCAGGATTGACGGTAGCAGCATGGGAGGGCAAAGTTTATTTAGTTTCTACTACCAATCCCAAGTTTCTGACAATTGATGGTGTGAAGCTAGGAGATAACAGGCAAAAAGTTGTTAAAACTTACGGTTATGGGTCGCAATCTGTGCAGGGTGGAGTGACTCTGTTGACTTATAGCAATGACCAAAAGGCTTCTAATTTGATTGTGGAAATTAAGGGCGATCGCGTACATAAAATTCTTGTGAGCACGCAGCTAAACTGAAATATTAAACAACTGTGCAAAAGTCCGGGTTCACAAGTTTGTAGTAATGACTTTATTCCTTATTTATGAGGATTTTTAGCCTTTCTGTGAGTTGACTGGAGGGCTTTTTCCTGATGTGCGTGAAGCGTAGCTATCCCGTAGGGAATCGCCCGCGTCTCCTTAATCCTCTTCATCATCATCCGACAATTGTGTCATTTCCTCAGCAATTAGTGTCTGAAAATCCTCTCCGCAGTGAACGTTGAGATGGATTGCAGCACTCAGGAACTCTGCTAGAATTTCAGCTTTTTGTCGATCGCTCAAATCAGGTAACTGAAGCTGATGGATTAAAGTAATCACATTTTGACACTCAGTACCCAATTCATCAATTAACGTTCTCAGCGTAGAATTAGTTACAGAAATTGTCCGATCGCTAACTTGCATCTTTATTTACCCAATCGTTTTAAAGCTTGCTGAATTCCTTTCTCAAAAGCTCGAATTTCACTTTCCCAATGCCGGATTAAGCCTTCATCGGGAAAATCCTTCTGATATTCCAGTCTAATCTTTTCTTCATGTTCTGCAATCCGCTTGTTCAAGGAACGAAGAGCTTTTTTGTGATTTTTATTCCCCATAGAGTCTCATACCCATACAAAAAAGTAGAGACGCGATATCGCATCTCTACAATAATTCTAAATAAGGTGCACCGAGTGCACCCTAGCAATTAGCGGTTCTGGGGAACAGGAGCACTCGGTGCTCCAGAAAAAGTCGCCTCACCAGTCTTAGCCCGCTTTTTGATCAAGATAGGCTTGACGCTGTTTTCTCCACCAATCGGGGGATCTTCTTGTTGAGCGTAATCCGCGCCCATCCAAGCAGGACGGCTTTGATCGAAAGCCATTTGCAAAGCAGCAGCGGCGATCGCGTGGGAGTCGTACTCCTCGGACAACTGAGACACCAGAGGCAAGAAAGATGCCATCCGTTCGCCAGCCAAAGCTTCGCGAACTTTACCCTGCATCTTTTCCAACTGACGAGCTTCAATTTGCGCCCGTGTCGGAATGTTTCGCACCGTCAAGCTTGATCGCACGTGGCGTTCAATCAAGCGCAGTTTGCGGCGATCGACCGGTTGAATCAGCGTAATCGCCGTTCCTTCGCGACCAGCCCGGCCCGTGCGTCCGATCCGGTGAACGTAGCTTTCCACACTGTCGGGTAAATCGTAGTTAATCACGTGAGTCAAGTGATCCACGTCCAAACCCCGCGCCGCAATATCAGTCGCCACTACCCAGCGCACCTGACATTGGCGGAACCGATGCAACAAACGTTCCCGCTGTGCCTGATTCAAATTACCGTGATACTCATCAACACTGTGACCTGCTGCTTGCAGTTGGCTGGTGAGTTCTGCCGCCGACTGCCGCGTCCGCACAAAAATCAGTGCAGATTCCGGGTCTTCCATTTCTAGGATTGGCTGTAGGGCTCTTGCCTTCGACCAGCCACGGGGAATCATGTACACGCCTTGGCTGATACGCTTTGGCGTTGCTTTTGGCTGTTCTACGGTGACGTTGACTGGGTTACGCAAATGCCGCGCCACCAATTTCCGAATGGAAGCTTCCATCGTCGCCGAGAAAAATGCCGTTTGACGTTCTTTTGGTGCAGCATCCAAGATTTTTTCCACATCTTGGATAAAGCCCATGCTCAGCATTTCGTCAGCTTCATCCAAAACCAGCCACTTTACCTTGTCTAGTTTCAGGCTGCCGCGGCTGAGCATATCCAATATGCGTCCGGGTGTACCGACAACTACGTGCACGCCGCGCTTCAAACGCTGCATTTGACGATCGATCGATTGACCGCCGTACACTGTCAGAACTTGCAGAGAGCGACCCACTTTTACAGGGCCGTCGCTGCTAATGCCGCTCAAATCACGGATGGCTTCAGTTACTTGCATCGCCAATTCGCGAGTCGGCGTCAGCACCAGTGCTTGCACCGCAGTCACATCTAAATCAATCCGCTCCAAGATGGGCAACGAGAATGCTGCCGTTTTGCCTGTCCCTGTTTGGGCTTGACCCACAACGTCGCGACCTGCTAACAGGTGCGGAATTGCTTGTACTTGGATGGGAGTAGGTTCTGTAAAGCCTAGTGTTTCCAGATGGAGAACGAGTTCTTCCGAAAGACCTAAGCCTTCAAACAATAAATTCATTAATGCTCCTAATAACGAGTCTTAGCCTTCTAAGTTGCCCAACTCGGATGCGGATTTCTGCTCTAGGGCAGGAACTCATAAGAGTTCTTTATGGTGCTGCGCCTGCGCGCACCTTCTTAAATAGCAATCGAGTATAGGGCAGCTCCGTCGATGGTGACTAAATTTACCAATTCGACAGCCGTCTTTGATTTTGTGACATCACCGATACCAACCGCCAGGGGTCGGGTTATAGGCTTCCAACATTCTTAAAACAGGACATTGGACTTCCTTTGAGGTACTTGCAAGCTTTCCCTCTTAGGCATTTTATAGTGAGGATCATGACCAGCCCCACTTCACTACTCATGTAGTAACAGGTTGTTTGGTTCAGGCGCTATCCCGCAATCCGTCGCCTGCGGGATTGAGCGGGGGATGGGGCGACCGTTACCGCCTATCCATCTCAACACTCTTTCGGGATACCGTTGTGGTGTAGGGCGGACGGCGAAGCAATCTCAAATTATCCCCGCTTATTTCTGGCTTGTTATCATCATAACTCTTTACATTCAGAAACAAAACATTAAATTCGTTAAAATTTTCCGATGTTCTGTAGAGATTACCGCACCCCGACGGGGAGGGTCGATTGCCAGAGAGGGGCTAAAAAAGTTTAGAACCCCTTTGCTACATATCTTTGCACAATTGTGTACTAACTGTTACTTTTGTTGCACAATCTGCTAATCATTTTTGGCTCGTGTCCGGTTTTTGTTCGCCGCACCGTCTCAGACAACAGTTCCAGCAATACTTACACTTGACCGTAGAGGTCGTAGACATCTGCACCAGTAATTTTCACAGATACGATTGAACCCAGCCGCGCTTCTCCTGTGACGTAGACGAGTCCATCTACTTCTGGGGAAAACCGAGCGGATCTACCAATCAACTCGCCTGTCTCTGGTTGTTCTTGTTCTATCAGGACATCAACTACCTGACCGACAGACTCTTGATTCTTCTTCAATGATATAGGTTGTTGTGCCGCCATTACCGAATTGCGCCGCATTTCCATTATTTCTGCAGGTATTTGCTGGGGCAAGCTGAAGGCTGGGGTTCCTTCTTCTGGCGAAAATACAAAAACTCCTACGTGATCGAATTCGTGGCGCTTGACAAATTCCAGCAAGTGTGCTGCGTGTTCGTCGGTTTCGCCGGGGAAGCCAACAATAAAAGTTGTCCGCATCACGGCGCCGGGAAGTGCTGCTTTGAGCCGATCGACTATGGCATCATTGATCCCAGCTTGAAAAGGTCGATTCATCGCCCGCAAAATTTCCGGGTGCGAGTGTTGCAGGGGTAAATCCAAATACGGCAAAACGTTGGGTGTTTCGCGGATGGCTGCGACAACTTGCGGAGTCAAACCTGTAGGATAGGCGTAGTGCATCCGAATCCAAGGTACATCTACTTCACCCAAAGCCCGAAGCAGTTCGGCTAGTTTCGGTTCGCCATAAATATCTTTGCCGTAGTTGGTGGTAATTTGAGAAATTAAGATAATTTCCTTTACCCCTTCGGATGCTAATTGCTTAGCTTCGGCGACAATAGACTCGATCGTCCGCGACCTTTGATTTCCGCGCAAGTGCGGGATAATGCAAAATGCACAGCGGTAGTCACAGCCTTCTGCTATTCGCAGATAAGCGACACCTTCCGATGTGGTGCGGTAGCGGGGAGTAGTTTCGTCAGCGATGTAAGTAGGTTCTGAAGAGACGAGGGAAACTCGATCGCCCTTTTCCACCTGCTGCATAACATTGACTATTTTGTGATAGTCACCAGTGCCGACAATTGCGACTGCTTCGGGCAATTCGTCCAGCAATTCCTGCTGAAAATGCTGTGCCATGCAGCCCGTGATCACTACTTTTTTATTAGCTTCTGCCAATTCTACCAAGGTGCGAACTGACTCTTCTCGCGCAGCTTGGATAAAACTACAAGTATTGACTACAACATAATCAGCTAATTCTTCATTAGAATCCACTTGATAGCCCGCTTGAGCCAGCAAGCCAATCATGTGTTCGGTATCGATGCGATTTTTTTCGCAGCCGAGGTGAGTAAATGCGATCGTTGGCTTCGTTGCCATGCAGTAATAGTTAGTGTTGCGCTATTTCTAAGAACATTTTATTATATCACACTCATTGCCAATTGGCAAGATATTGGTCTAATTTGTCGATCGGCTGCGACCAGTGGAACTTTTACCTTGGGGGCGGGCATAATTACCACCCCACAAGAGTCTTAAGATTTTTCCCGATGCAAATCTTGATGTTTTTTGAGCTTAAAACTACTGCTAAGCTGTCGCGCATTTAAATTGCATATTCTGGGTGGGCGTCCCGCCCGCCCCACAATAGTTTTATTGTTTTTTGACATAGAATATAAATGCCACAACAGCTTAGCCGAACTTACGAGGGGATTTGATCCGATGATACATCAGGGGCGATCGCCAGATTGGCTTCGCCCGAAAGCACTTGAGCAGCAGATCCACTAGCTAAGTGACCGTAAGAGTGTGTTCCCAAACCCTTAACTTGGCGCATCAAAGTGCCCATTTCCAAAGCACTCATCGCATAATTCCAGCCCAAATTGCTTTTAATTCCAGCCCTTTCCAAAGCTTGCTGCATCGTGTCAGTCGTCACCACCCCAAAAATCACCGGCACCCCTGTCTGAAAAGCAGCAGCAGCAATTCCCTTAGCAACCTCACCAGCCACAAAATCAAAATGAGGAGTTTGGCCCCGAATTACCGCACCCAGACAAATTACCGCATCGTAGCGGTGAGAAAGAGCAGCTTGGCGCGCCACCAAAGGAATCTCAAAACTTCCCGGAACCCAAAAAAAGTCCACTTGAGAGCCATGAGGATTAATATCAACCCCGTGGCGTTTCAAACAATCTTGACATCCCTCCAAAAGTTTGTTAACCACCAAATCGTTAAAACGACCGATGACAATAGCAAATCGCAAAGATTCGGTGTGAGTAAAAGTTCCCTCGAAAACAGTCATAGTGCTCTAGTTTAGATTTTAGGTTTTAGATTTTAGATTTTTGTTTGTGAGAAGGCAAAAGTCAGAAAGCAGCAGCATCTCATCTGAATCTCAAGTGCAAAAACATACAGGGTCGCGCGGTCTGGAAAATTCCTAGCTTCTGCCGAATGCCTTTCAATCGCTGGTGAATGCCTTCCGCCTTCTATCTTTTACCTTCTTGATTCGATAGACTTGGGTGAAATTAAACGACTAAAAAGTTCAATACACCCACTGCAATAACCAGCAAAAACCAGAGACCCGACCCAACATAAATCAGGGATTTAGACTGATTCCAGTTTTGGGGAGAGGCATAAGCAACTGGCACGCCAACGACCATCACAAAAGACAGCAGTACCAGACCCAGTAAAACCACTTGAAACAGAATTGATAACATCTTTTCTCCTTTCGATATAACCGTGCGTTGATCGGAAATAGTTTCCCAGAACCGAAAAAAATCTTCCAAATTCTAGTTTTTGACAGTTTCCCGATAGTCGATCGAGAAATTGTCGGTTGATTGATACGAAAGAACCCAGGCAAATTCGGGCGTTGCGCGAACAGGCGTCAGCGGCTCTTAAGATTTTTATCAATTTTATCATTGTTCGCTACAGCACAGAAAACTGGAAAGGTTAACTTAAAGCCCGATCGACACATCCGGTTTCAGAGGGCGAGAAATTGCTACTGTTTGAGTTAGAGATGCGGGATTTTCGGCTATGGACTTAGTTTTGTGCCACACAACAGCAGATTTTGACGCCTTGGGGGCGGCGGTGGGACTTTGCGTGCTGCGCCCCGGTAGCAGGATCGTATTGACGGGCGGGTGTCATCCGACAGTGCGGGATTTTTTGGCGCTACACCGCGACGAGTACCCGCTGATTGAACGCCGATCGGTCAATCCCCAACGAATTCGATCGATTACTATAGTTGATACCTCCCAGCGCGATCGCTTGGGAAAAGCCGCCGAGTGGCTGGATTTGCCACAAGTAAGCGAAATTGCTGTTTTCGACCACCACCTAGAGGCGCATTCCGACATCCCCGCTACAGTGACGCAGATCGAAGCAGTCGGAGCCAGCACGACATTAATTGTCGAAAAGCTCAAAAATCAAGCAGAAAAGAGCGACACACCATTCCGCCTTCTCCCTTCGGAAGCAACAGTCATGGCCCTCGGCATCCACGTCGATACAGGTTCCCTCACCTTTGAGGGGGCAACTGCGCGAGATGCAATAGCTTTGGCCTGGTTGATGGAACAAGGAGCGAGTTTGGGGGTAATAGCTGAATATGTAGAACCCGGTTTGTCTCCTCAATTGCAAGATTTGCTGAGAGAAGCGCTGAATAATTTGCGATCGGAAACTTTGCACGGTTACAGCATAGCCTGGGTGCTGCTATCCACCGAATCCTACGTTCCGGGGCTTTCTTCCCTGGCTTCTCGCTTGCTCGATTTGACTGAAACCGATGCTCTGCTGTTAGGTAATGTTTATAAATTTAGCGAAAACGAAAACAACCGCAACATCGATCCCGAATCGCCAGTTTCCAATCGATTAACTATTATCGGTCGATCGCGCATCGAAGGCACAAACCTCAGCGAATTGTTCAAACCCCTCGGCGGCGGAGGCCACGCCGGCGCTGCTTCCCTCGCCACCCGCGATGTTGACCCCCTGCTGACTTTAAATCAGTTAGCTGACGAACTCAAAGCTCAAATTCCCCACCCTCCGACAGCCCGCGAATTAATGTCGTCTCCAGTGCGGAGTATTCGCCCGGAAACCTCGGTGGGCGAAGCTCACCGTATCCTCCTACGTTACGGACATTCCGGGCTTTGTGTGGTCGATGCGGGCGATCGACTTGCTGGCATTATCTCGCGCCGCGACATTGACATTGCCCTGCACCACGGTTTCAGTCACGCCCCGGTGAAGGGTTACATGACTTGGCAGTTAAAAACGATCGCCCCAGATACCTTGCTGCCGGAAATTGAATCTTTAATGGTGACATACGATATCGGACGCTTGCCAGTATTGGAAAACGGTCAACTGGTGGGAATTGTTACCCGGACTGATGTGTTGCGCGAATTGCACCAGCAAAAAGCGCGAGACAGGGGAAGCAATGCAGAATTTTCTAATTGTGCCGTACCCGAATCGGTTGAGCAGTTGTTGCGATCGCGCATCAGTCCCGAATTATGGCAGTTATTGTCGATCGCCGCCAATATTGCCCAAAACCGCGGCTGGCAACTTTATATTGTCGGTGGAGCAGTGCGGGATTTACTCTTAGCCACGGATGATACACTGGCGCTAACAGATATTGATTTGGTTGTGGATGGAAAGTGCGGTTCCGACGATTCCGGTGCTGGTGTCGAGTTAGCTTCATCGCTGCAAAAACTTTACCCCGAATCGCGTTTGGACGTTCACGGTCAATTTCAAACCGCCGCGCTTTTGTGGCACAAAGACTCTGCTTTCGGCTCGCTGTGGGTGGATATCGCTACGGCTCGCACTGAATTTTATCCTTATCCGGCTGCAAATCCTGAAGTTGAAGCGAGTTCAATTCGCCAAGATTTGTACCGCAGGGATTTTACAATTAATGCGCTGGCTGTGCGGTTGGGTGTTCCTCGCAGTGGCGAATTGTTAGATTTTTTTTGCGGTTTGCTGGACTTGGAATCGAAGCAAATTCGAGTTTTGCACGCCAATAGTTTTATCGAAGATCCGACGCGAATTTATCGCGCTGTGCGGTTTGCGGTGCGCTTGGGGTTTGAAATTGAGCCGCAGACGGAAGGATACATCCGCAACGCTTTGGCTAGCGGGATTTATTACCGAATTCAGGGGGAAAACGGTCGAGCTCCGGCTTTGGAAACTCGGCTCAAAAGTGAATTGAAATACATTTTGCAAGCTCCTTACTGGAAAGTTGCTTTGCAAATGTTGGGAGATTTGCAGGCTTTGCGCTGCATTCATCCTAGTTTGGAGTTGGATCGGGAGTTGTGGCGGCAACTGCGTTTGCTCGATCGGTGTTTGAATGGAAGAAGAAGGAAGAAGGAAGAAGGAAGAAGGAAGAAGGAAGAAGGAAGAAGGAAGGAGGAAGAAGGAAGAAGGAAGAAGGAAGAAGGAAGAGACAATTCCCAATTCCCAATTCCCAATTCCCCATTCCCGATTATCAATATTCCCGATTGGCAGATGCGGCTGGAAGTTTTGATAGCTTATTTAGCACCGGAATATCGAGGCAAGGTGGCTGCAAATCTTCAGTTACCTGCTGACAGCATTAAGCGGTTGGAAGTTTTGGAAGCCGGAAAGAATCAGTTAGCAGAGAATTTGCCTAAGTGCGAGTTGCCGAGTCAATTGGTGCTGCTGTTGAGAAATTATGAGTTGCCGGTGTTAATTGCGATCGCGCTGCAAAGTCCGCGAAGTGCCCGCCGCCAAATCTGGGAATATCTCACCAAATGGGCGAATGTTGAGCCGCCTTTGAATGGCAACGATTTGAAGGCTTTGGGTTATAAGCCGGGGCCTGGGTTTAAACGAATGTTGGATGATTTGTTGGCGGCGAGGTTGGATGGCGATTTGGGCGATCGGGCTGCTGCTATCTCTTTCTTGGCACAACGTTATCCTCAAGCTTAGTAAGGTGCGTCAGCAGCGCGTTATTTTTTCTCTAATTGATTAGCTAATTGCTGATGCACTCTACTAAATTTTGAGTTTTCAATCCCAAACAGCCTAACCAGCCGATCGCACATTATTGATAGTTCGAGAATTAAGGTGAAGAAACATCACGATCCTGCTTTAATCGCAATTGTCTTTTACAAAACCTTTGTGGCTTCGCTCTTGACAGTAACTTCGATTGCTTTGCTTTTTGCCTTAAAAAATCATCAAGTCTTAGAAGAACTTTCGCAATCTTATTTGTTAGACAGCAAACTCAAGATTATTGAATTTATCTTAGACAAACTTCTAATTCTCAAACCGAAAAACTTACTTCTGAGCGGACTTGCTGCAGCACTTTATGCAGTCTTAACTGCTGTTGAAGCCGTTGGTTTGTGGTACCAAAAAGACTGGGCAACAATCTTAGTTTTAGTGCTGGTAAGCATCAGTATACCCCCTGAAATATATGAATTAGTTCACGGGGTCACGGTACTTAAGTTAGCGGTATTTATCACAAATGTAGCCATCTTATGGTATTTGCTCCACCATTGGCCAAAGCATGGTAAAGGAGTTTAAAGTTTTGATTATTCAGAGGAAACTCACTGGATTTTATAAATGTCAGCCTTTTCGATTTTAATTTCATAAAACGGCTGACCAGTCAAATAAAAACCTCAATCTTTACAAAAATTTTGTGATTGTAAAGATTCGATAAAGCTACGAGGGGTTATACCCCCTATGAGTTATAGTGACATATATATAGATGCACCCTGATGGCTTTCCCGTTCCACAAGAGCGGGATTTTTATTGGAAAAATATTATATTAAGTTTTAAGACACCTGGTAGAGATAGAATTGGTGGAACATTTGCCTAAAACGATCGCCAGATGCAAAAATAGCACAGCTAAAGCAAAAACGATGGTTCGGAGCGATCGAACATCCGCCTTAACTCTGCGAAATAACCCAAAGGCGGTAGCATAGTATGGGAAACTGCATCAACTGAATATGAACTTAGCCTCAGCAATAGCCCTGCAATAGGGTGAAGATACCATTGCGACTTTAGGCAGATGAGGTTTCGGCATCACTTACCGAGCTACCCACATTCATTTAAACTGAGATGTTGCACGATTTTCAATTACTTGTTTAGGAACAGGCTTTCCGGCCTGTTCCACAAGAGATGAATTTTATTGTGGAACAGGCCGGAAAGCCTGTTCTTCTTGACAATGGTGCAAGATGTAAGTTTAAACAGAGATGTTGCACCATTGTGAGTTAGAAAACAATTAAAAACCCGGTTTCTGGTTAAAGAAATCGGGTTGTAGAAATCAATGGTGAAGCGCGATTTGCTGTCTAAACTATTCGGAAAATAAAAGGGTAGCGGTAAGGTTGGTTAGGATTTTGCAAAACGTGGAGGATAGCCATTATTGTCAGTCCCCAGTGCAGCAAATAACCGAGGGGCACTAAGATAAAACCAGCAAGACCGAAAGTGACGACAGTTAACGCCACAATTACGGCGCTGTACACCCATACATTAAGGTGAAAATTGATCGCTTCTGTGGCATTTTCTTTGACAACGGGGTCATCTGATACTAACAATACAGCGATCGGCGCTCCGATCGAGAACAGTAACGTACTAAAAAAAATCGCCCCGTGGCACACCAGTGATAGCAGCTTCCGCTTGTCGGAATCGTACATATTAGTTTTCTTCCCTTGACTTTACTGATAATTTTACCTTTAATAGCAACTGTAGCACAGGCTATAATGGCGATCGGGTGATGATTCCCCTACCTAATTTGTGATGACAACAGAACTCGAAACTGAACTGCTAACTGCTGTTGAGCGCCGGCGCAACTTTGCTATTATCTCGCACCCCGACGCGGGTAAAACTACTTTGACAGAAAAGCTGCTGCTGTACGGAGGTGCAATTCACGAAGCAGGTTCTGTGAAAGCGCGGCGGGCTCAGCGACACGCTACATCTGACTGGATGGCGATGGAACAGCAGCGGGGAATTTCTATTACTTCTACTGTTTTGCAGTTTGAGTATAAAAAATATCACATTAATCTGCTCGATACTCCGGGACACCAAGATTTTAGCGAAGATACTTATCGAACTCTGGCGGCGGCTGACAATGCAGTGATGCTTGAGGATGCTGCTAAGGGTTTGGAACCGCAAACTCGGAAGTTATTTGAAGTTTGTAAGCTGCGAAGTTTGCCTATTTTTACTTTCTTTAATAAGCTCGATCGCCCTAGTCGAGAACCTTTGGATTTGTTGGACGAAATTGAGAAGGAATTGGGGTTGCAGACTTATCCGGTAAATTGGCCAATAGGTACGGGCGATCGCTTTAAAGGTGTTTTCGATCGCAGAGGCCGCAAAATTCACTTGTTCGAGCGGACTAAACACGGTTCTCGCGCTGCTGTTGATACCGTCATCGAATTGGGCGATCCGCGTATTGAAGATTTGTTGGAACAAGACCTTTACTATCAGCTCAAAGAAGAGTTAGAACTGCTGGATGAGTTAGGCACTGAACTGGATTTAGACTTGGTTCGGGCTGGAAAAATGACGCCTGTTTTCTTTGGCAGCGCGATGAGCAATTTTGGGGTTGAACTGTTTTTAGATGCGTTTTTAGATTACGCTATGAAACCGATCGCCCGCAAGAGCAGCGCCGGAGATTTGCCACCAACTTATGAAGACTTTACCGGGTTTGTGTTCAAATTGCAAGCGAATATGGACCCAAGACATCGCGATCGGGTGGCGTTTATTCGGGTTTGTACGGGCAAGTTTGAAAAGGACATGAACGTGACTCACGCTCGCAGCGGTAAAACGGTGCGTTTGTCAAGGCCTCAAAAGTTATTTGCTCAGGATCGCGAGTCGATCGAGGTTGCGTATCCGGGGGATGTGATCGGTTTGAACAATCCGGGAGTATTTGCGATCGGGGATACTATTTACACCGGCCAAAAACTGGAATACGAAGGGATTCCCTGTTTTTCTCCCGAACTTTTTGCTTTTTTGAGAAATCCCAATCCTTCTAAGTTTAAGCAGTTCCGCAAAGGCGTTTCTGAGTTGCAGGAAGAAGGCGCAGTGCAAATTATGTACTCGGTTGATGAGGCGAAACGCGAGCCAATTTTGGCGGCTGTCGGACAGTTGCAATTTGAAGTTGTGCAGTTCAGAATGCAGTCGGAATATAATGTGGAAACGACGATCGATATGTTGCCTTACAGTGTAGCTCGCTGGGTTGACGGCGGTTGGGAGGCGCTGGAAAAAGTTGGGCGGCTGTTTAATACGGTGACGGTGAAAGATACTTGGGGAAGGCCAGTTTTGCTGTTTAGAAATGAGTGGAATTGCCGACAGGTGGAAGGGGAGCATCCTGTGTTGAAGTTAAATGCGATCGCCCCTGTGGTTTCTGGTTTAGCTGTTAGCGAGGAGTGAGAGGGATAATTTGTTTGTAGGGAAACGGCATTGTCGTTTCCTCCAAAAAATCGGGATTGTTATTAACAAAAAACCCTGATTACCGCAGCCAAAGGACACAACAGTGTTGTGTCCCTACAAATGATATTTATTGTAGGAGTTGTAGAGAAACGACACTGCCGCGTGCTCAATGCCGCGTGCTTAATCGAGTAAGGTGCGTCAAATCTAAATCTTCAGCCCGATCGCCCAAAATCTCCCAATCCCCCTCTTCAATCCAAAATCCAAAATCTAAAATCGGTTGACGGCGGCCCCCCTCTGCGGCTACGCTTTGAAGTGAGAGGTTGCTTGCTTGTAGAGGAGGCAGCCCGCGTCGCCCAAAAATCTAGTTGCA